>JAOACW010000003.1 GCA_026417625.1 Syntrophales bacterium
GATGAGTTGAGGGCTGATGTGGTAATGGCGTGTGATGGTGTTCTTTCAGTGATTGCGGAAAAGGCAGGTATCGGTAAAGAAGCGCATGTTAGGAGTTTTGCTATTGGTGTTAAAGAGGTGATAAAACTCGATGAGGGAACCATAAATGAGCGTTTTAACCTCAAAGGTTTGGATGGTGCTGCCCATCTTTACATAGGAGACGTAACCCAAGGACGTTTTGGAGGGGGCTTTTTGTATACGAACAGGGATAGTCTCAGTTTGGGTATTGTTTTGGGTCTGGGTGTTGCTGAGGAAGATGTGTTGGATTTTGATATCCCATCGCTATTGGAAGATTTTAAGTTGTCACCGGCAGTGGCGCCCTTAATTAAGGGTGGAACAACTGTGGAATATGCGGCCCACCTGATCCCGGAAGGTGGCTTTTGGGGTCTGGGTAGATTGTTCGGTGATGGGATAATTGTGGCAGGGGACGCTGCTGGGTTCGCGCTTAATCTAGGGTTTACAGTGCGAGGCATGGAATTTGCGATGGCCTCCGGTTGCCTGGCGGCAAAAGCGTTCCTGGAGGCTAGGAAAAAGGGAAGGTTTGATGCGGATGCCCTTTCGTGCTATAGGGAGTTACTCGAAAACTCGTTTATTATGAAAGATTTTAAAAGGTTCAGAAACAGTGCCAGAGTTGTTATGAACCCCCGATTTTTTACCTACTACCCTGAGAAACTCACTCAGATTGCAAGGGAAATGTATACAGTAAGTGAGACAGGGAATGTTAGACTTTTCGATCTTGTGAGGAAACATTTTACTTGGCGGGATCTTTGGATGGTAGCGAGGGATGTTCGCGATTTTATGAAAATGTGAGGCAGTAAGTGGATGGACGAGGGAATTTTGAAAGCAAAACTCGGTTTGAATGTTTTTAAGCTGGGTGGTGGTCCACCCCATATCAGTATTAGAAAAGGAATGGAAAAGACCCGCAGACTTCGTCATATGGTTTCCCTGTGTCCCGCAGGTCTTTATCGAGAACAACCTTCTGGAGAGGTTACCCTTCAGCTTGAAGGCTGTTTAGAATGCGGTACATGCCGTATTGTGTGTGGGAACTCGGTGCTTGAGTGGGATTATCCGGAAGGGGGTACTGGTGTGCAGTATCGTTTTGGATAACAACCGTAAATCGCCATACAAATAGAAAAGGGAGGGTATAAAGATGAACTTCAGGTTAACGGAAGAACAAGAGCTGATAAGAAAGAACATGAGGGAATTTTGTGAGAAGTATGTTGATCCAATTGCGGCAGAGATTGACGAGAACAGTCGTCATCCAAAAGAGGTGTTTGATAAACTTGCTGAGGGTGGTTGGATGGGTATTCCTATACCAACGGAATACGGGGGGGGAGGATCGGATTATCTCACTCACATAATAGCTGTAGAGGAACTTTCACGTTCCTGTGCGTCAACAGGGTTTACTCTCTCTATCCATGTCGGTATTGCGTGTATGCTCCTTTTACTTTTTGGCAATGAGGAACAGAAGAAGAAATATCTCGTTTCTATGGCGAAGGGGGAAAAGTTAGGAGCGTTTGTTCTTACGGAGCCGGGAGCGGGCACGGATGTTATGGCTGCCCAGTCGACGGCTGTAAAAGATGGTGACTTCTATGTCATCAATGGTAACAAGACTTTTACATCAAACGGTCCCATCGCCGATGTTTACTTCGTTTTTGCCTGGACAGACAAGAGTGCGGGACGGAAGGGAATGAGTGCTTTTATAGTTCCTCGGGGAACAGAGGGTATGACGGCGGGTAAGCATTTTGCGAAGATGGGTCTGCGATCCTCCCAGACCTCCGAGATGATATTCAAGGATTGCCGTGTGCCAAAAGAAAACCTCTTAGGGGTAGAAGGAAATGGCCTTGCAATGGCGATGACTGGATTTGATCACGGACGTGTGGGTATTGCAGCACAATGTGTGGGTATTCTTCAGGCAGCTCTGGATGAGTCCATACGATACTCAAAGGAGAGGGTGCAGTTTGGTCAACCTATTGCTCGTCATCAGGCTATATCCTGGATGATTGCGGATATGGCAACTGATCTCGCTGCAGCCAGAATGCTTACTTATCATGCCGCTTGGTTAAAGGATCAGAATCAGCCTTTCACGAAAGAGGCTTCGATGGCTAAGCTTTTCGCGTCTGAAGCAGCCATGCGCCACACTATCAAAGCAGTGCAGATCCAGGGTGGTTATGGCTACTGCAAAGGTGCTAAAGTGGAGAGACTGATGCGGGATGCGAAGGTGACAGAAATTTATGAAGGAACCTCCGAGGCCCAGAGAATGGTGATTTCCGGTAATTTACTACGGTGAGTGGAAGAGATTCGATATGCTTAACATAATAGTTTGTTTCAAATGGGTTGTTGATGAGTTGTACATCAGGAGAACGGCCCGAGGTGAATTAGATTTTTCTAACGTTGATTACAAGATAAGTGATTACGATCGTAATGCTATAGAGGAAGCCGTTCGGCTAAGGGATGTTCATGGTGGTAGGATTCTGGGTGTGACTGTGGCTTCCACCGACATAGGAAAAGGGGTAAAGGATGCGTTATCTAGGGGTTTAGATGAGGTTTTTGTAGTGGTGGACGAACGCCTGACCGGTATCGATCCCCACGTTACTGCTTCCATTATAGCGCGTGTGATAAATTCTCGAATGAGTCCTTTCGATTTGATCCTGTGCGGGGAAGGGTCGAGTGATGTGTATGCACAACAAGTGGGTCCAAGAGTGGCAGAACTCTTGAACATCCCTTGTGCAACTTCTGTGTCTTCACTCAAATTCTATGATGGTAAAATCTATGTGGATGTGCGGACTGAAGAAGGTTTGGAGGAATGGGAAGTCGAGTGCCCAAGTTTGGTCACAGTTTTGCCCGAGATTAACACACCGCGCATACCCGGAGTCAAAGATACTCTTTTAGCTTCAAAAAAGCCTTTTGTGAGGTTGAGTTTGGATGATCTTAACCTGCAAGAAGAAGCACCTTTGAGGACGCTGCATATGGTGGGCGCACCAATTGAGCGCGTTTGTGAGAAATTTGGCACAAAAGATGAAGATATCAATCGATTTATCGATGCTTTGAAACGAAAGGGTGTTTTATGACCACGGATTTTCAATGGTGATTATATGGCTGGGGTTTGGATTTTTTCGGAAGACAGACGTTTGGTTTTGGAGATGCTTCACATTGGCCGTAGGCTTAATGATGCCTTTGGGTCAGCAATTACCGTTTTTACTCCGGCTTCTCGTGAGGAGACACAGGTTTTCTTTGAATATGGTGCCCATGAGGTGGTTATTCTTCCCCCTCTACCTGAGAAACGGACCATCAGAGACTATGCAGTATCTCTAGCTGATGAGGCTGAAAGATGTAGTCCTAACGTTTTTCTCTTCGGTTCTACGTACATAGGGAGAGAAATGGCGGCCCGGGTTGCGGCAAGATTGAAAGCTGGGCTCTGTAGTAACTGCATTCATGTAGAATGTAATCGGGAGTCAGGAACGATCATTATGGAACGTTATCTTTACGGTGGTATGGCTATACAGAGGCTCGTCTGGGATCGGGTTCCGATAATGGCCACTGTTCCGCCCCGTGTTTTCCCTTCTGCCACACCTTTGGAAGCGGGCGAGGGTACAGTTAGAGAGTTGTTACCTCCACCTGCTTCTTCAGTTAAGGTGTTGACGAGAAAAATAAAACCAAAGGAAACACGAGATATTACGGGGGCGAAGGTCATAGTCGCAGCCGGGAGGGGTGTAGAGAAAAAAGAAGATCTTGATCTTGTGCAAAAACTTGCGGATTCTTTGGGTGGTGAATTGGCCTGCACTCGCCCCCTTGCAGAGGAGTTAAACTGGTTACCTGCGGAACTCTGTATCGGTCTTTCGGGTGTTACGGTAAAACCAGAATTGTACGTTGGTGTAGGTGTTTCAGGTCAGGTACAGCATATGACAGGTGTTAGAAATGCGAAAGTAATTTGTGCAATAAACAAAGACCAAAATGCCCCGATTTTCACGCAGGCTGATTTGGGGATAGTTGGTGACTTATACGACGTTTTACCCAAACTGATCGAAGCGTTGAGGAAGTGAGTAGGTGTATGGGAGTGGGGCTGACATCACGCCCCCTTGCCATTCATTCTCAGGAATCCTAAGTCAAGAAGGCGTGTTGTTTCTTTCACTCTTACCCATGGGTCAGATGCACCCATCACAACTGCGATTATTCTTACATTGCCTCTTTTTGCAGTGGCGGATATGTTGTAACCTGCTTTGGCTACGTAACCAGTTTTTATTCCATCCGCACCCGGATAGGTACCGAGAAGGCGGTTTCGGTTCCTTAGCCTTACTCCTGCGTATGTGAAGTACTTAATGGAGTGGATGTGGAGGGAGTTGGGAAACCTCTTCAGATAAGCCCGCGAAAGTATCAATAGATCTTTGGCAGTTGTCACTTGGCCTTTTGCTGGAAGTCCATTTGAGTTTCTGAAACAGGTGTTGAGCATACCTAATTGTTTTGCTTTTTCATTCATGAGAGATACGAAATTTTCCACACTTCCGGATAAGTGTTCGGCTATCGCAGTAGCTCCATCGTTGGCAGAGGCAATGGCAATACCTTTGATGAGGTCATTTATCGTAACCAGATCATGGGCCCTTAGATTCATTCTTGTGCCTTTTGTATTTGCAGCTCTTTGACTGACATGCACGAGGTCGGAACCTTTGATTTTCCCGGATTCGAGGCTTTCGAATACTAAGTACAAAGTCATGATTTTCGTCAAAGATGCTGGGGGAATGGGTTTATCTGGGTTTTTTGAGTAAAGGATCGTCCCTGTTTCCATATCGGCAACAATAGCTGATTTAATGGAGGGTGAAGAGTGGGTTTTCGCTTTGTGGTGTTTTGTACATTTTTCTCTGCGTATTTCCCGTTTCCCCCAAGCATCTGGGACGCCAGAGGTTATCAGTAGAGTAATAACCAGATAGAATGCCCACCGTTTCATTGGTTATTTGTTGCTTTCCTGTTCGCTGTATCCTTTTGCGAAGGCAGTGTTTACGTGCACTACTCCTTTGTTAAGATTTAAGAATGGGTAATCTTCGGTGATGATGGGAAGGGAGTCAGCCTGATTCTGCGTTGTAACTGTACTTCCTGCAGGAACATATCTGTTGTCACTTATGCGAACGCCGATTATGGTACTTCCCGGTTCAAGAACACAGTTTTTCCCCACGAAGGATCGGAAAACAAGAACCTTCATACCCACGAAAGTGTCATCCAGAACGACGGCTGGACCGTGAATTTGGCATTGATGGGCTAGAGATACCCGATTGCCTATAAACACCGCATATTTTTTTCCTTCTATTTCGTATAGATTTTTCTCAACAGGTTTACCATCAGTCTCCGTTTCTAAAGCATGAATCACCACGCCATCCTGCACGTTGGAATTGTCTCCAATGTAGATGGGTTGTCCTTCGTCCCCTCTTATGGATGCAAAAGGTGCCACAAATACATGTTTACCGATTAATACGTTTCCTATAACAGCGGATAAAGGATGGATAAATGCTGATGGATCTACGGAAGGAGTGGAGATTTTTGAGCTGAAATCCGTTAATACGTTTTTCCCAATCATCTACTATACCTCCTTGTTGTTATGATATTTTTAGGGACCGGATTTTTTCCATGTCTTTTCTTTTCTTCTAACGCGAGGAGATGTTGCCAAACCGTATTTACTGTTTCCTTTGTTTCTTCAATGGATCCGTTGTTGTCAATCACAATGTCTGCTCGTTTAATTTTTTCGTAAATGGGTAACTGGGAGTTCAGACGTGCTCTGGCCTGTTCTAATGTGTATCCATTGCGTGACATCAGTCGTCTGATCTGTTCTTCGGGCGAGGCGTAGACAACGATCACAACGTCAAAATAACTTTGCATGTTTATCTCGAAAAGAAGAGGGACGTTGGAGATCACAATTGCGGTGGGGTGTTCCACCTGAATTGCTTTAAGCCGTTTTTCCCATATATTGATAACCGCAGGATGAACGATGGTGTTCAACAGTTTAAGTTTATCCCAATCTCCAAAAACGATCTCCCCCAATTTTCCCCTGTTGATGGATTTATCTTCTCGCAGTATTTCTGTCCCGAAATTGTTAACTATGGTGTACCACACTTCACTGTATGGTTCGGCTACTTCATGTGCTATTCTATCGAAATCGAGGTGAAAAGCTCCTTTTTGGACAAACATATCGGCTACTGCGGATTTCCCAGAGGCGATTCCTCCCGTAAGACCCACGTTAAGCACTTTGATTCACCTGTTCCGCTGGTAGATTATTTTCAGGCCTTCAAGTGTAAGCAGATCATCCACGACCTCTATGGTTTTTGTCTCAGGGGCAATGATTCTTGCCAGTCCGCCTGTGGCGATTACTTTAGGATTTCCTTTTGATTCGCTACGCATACGTTCTACTATCCCGTCCACCAGACCAGCATATCCGTACATGATGCCCGCCTGCATGCTGGTCACTGTGTCTTTGGCGATTACCGTTTTTGGTGTGCACAGTTCCACCCTGGGAAGTTTTGCAGCTTTTTGAAAAAGGGCTTCGCAGGAAATCATTATTCCCGGTGCTATACATCCACCCATGTACTCTCCCTTTGGTGAGATGTAGTCAAAAGTGGTTGCTGTGCCGAAATCCACTATAATGAGTTCTTGGCGGTATTTTTCATATGCGGCTACAGCATTGACGATACGGTCAGCACCCACTTCTTTGGGGTTATCGTAATATATAGGCATTCCTGTCTTTATCCCAGGTCCTACAATGAGTGGCTTCAGGTTAAAGTACTTCTCACACATGGGGATCAGTATGTTTAGCATTGGTGGGACAACACAAGAGATGACGATCGCAGAAACTTTACGGGAGGTGCTTATACGGCTTGATTTGTACAGATTGTATATCAGCATGCCGTATTCGTCTACTGTATGATCCGTTACCGTTCGTATACGCCAGTCATGTATAAGAATATCACCGTCAAAAAGCCCGAGAACTGTATTTGTATTTCCTACGTCAACGACGAGAAGCATCATTACCTCCATCTTTATTCAAAGAAAATATCGCCTGATGTTATTTTATGGACTTTGCCTGTATCATCCTGAATCATAAGACAACCTTCGTTATCTATTCCCAGAATGTTCCCGCTTAGTGTTTCTTGTCCGTAAGTTGCCCGGATTCTTCCACTTCTTTTTGCATATTTTTCCCATTGTTCCTTTATGCATCCGAAACCTTGAAGGATGAAAACTTTATACCACTTTCCCAAGCCGTTGGCGAGTCCTTCTGTGAGCTTTAACAGGTCAATCACTTGTCCAGTTTCTATAATCAGAGATGTAGCTTTAGATTTAAGCTCTTCCGGCATATCTGCATAAACCATGTTTACGTTGATACCTATACCGATTATCACAAATTCCACTTTCGAGGCAGTAGTTTTACCTTCTGTGAGAATTCCACATATTTTTTTCCCCTTCACAATTATATCGTTGGGCCATTTTATTTCTGCTGCACAAAATGAAGATAGGAGTTCGGCGACAGCTACCCCTGCCACAAGTGTGAGTAGCGGGGCGTCTTTCGGTGGCATGTCCGGCCGTAGGAGGAACGATCCGTAAAAGTTACCCTTGGGGGGAGATTGCCAGGAATGACTAACTCTCCCTCTACCTTTTGTTTGCTCCTCAGCGATGACTACTGTTCCTTCGGGAGCTCCTTCTAGAGCGAGACGGTAGGCCTCAAGATTTGTGGAGTCTATGCTTTTGTAGAAGTGAACGTATGGAAAAGGGGTTGCCCTGAGAACTTTAGTAAGGTTTGGTCCGTCGAATGGTCTCACGGTACAATTTTTAGCGATATATCAGCAGCTTTCACGGAGTGTGTCAGAGCACCCACAGATATAAAATCCACACCAGTCATGGCAATATCCCTTACATTTTCAAGAGAAACATTACCAGAGGCCTCCAGTAGCACTCTACCTCTAGTAATCCGCACTGCTTCTCTCATTTCTGGAACGGTCATGTTGTCCAACATTACGATATCTGCTCCGGCTTCAATGGCTTCCACCAGTTCCTCCGTATTCTTAACTTCCACTTCTATCTTAATATCTGAGTGTACAGCCGCTCTTGTTCTTTTGATCGCTTCACTGATACCACCGGCCGCGGTGATGTGGTTGTCCTTTATCAGAACACCGTCGTAAAGCGCAAACCGATGGTTCATTCCACCACCACAACGGACTGCGTATTTGTCCAGGATTCGTAACCCCGGATTTGTCTTCCTTGTATCGAGTATTTTCGCATTTGTTCCTACAACTGCCAGGCAAAACTGCCTTGTAAGGGTAGCAATGCCCGACATCCTTTGTAGGAAATTTAGGGCTGTGCGCTCTGCCGTTAAGATGGACGCTAATTTTCCTTCCACGTATGCAAGTACGGTATCTGAAAAGACTTCCTGACCGTCCTCAACTTCGGTTTTTACCGTGAGAGTATTGTCCATTGTAAGAAATACTTCACGGAATATGTGAATTCCTGAAACTACGAGGTTTTTTTTTGCGATGGCTTTTGCTCTTCCCTTTTCTCTGCCAGTGAGGATAGACTTCGTGGTTATATCACCACTTCCTATATCCTCCTCGAGAGCTTTTTCGATAAGTGGGCGAACGGAATTTATGTCAAAATTAACCATAAAGTTCTGTAACCTTACGCAGGGCTTCCTCCAGTATTCTAAGTTTTTCCGTTAATTCCTTATGTCTTTCTTCTTCTCTGGTTACAACTGAAGCTGCTGCCCGTGTACGGAACTCCGGGTTCTCCAGTTTTTGTGAGCAAATTTTGAGGTCCTTTAAAACTTTGTTTAGTTCTTTTTCGAGACGGGTTTTTTCCATTTTGGGGTCAATGACACCTTCTAATGAAACATGTACTTTTACGTTTGAACCAGCCACGCCTGTAGCTACATTTGGTGGTTCCGGTAAATTTTGTCCGATTTGAAGATCTTTCAATCCGGCTAGGTTGAGAATGTAAGATCTTCCATCTAAAAGAATTTTCTCTGTGAGCCCATCGTTGGTCGATAAAACAACCTCAAGTTTCTTTGAGGGGGGTATCCTCATTTCTCCCCTAATGTTGCGAATCCTTGTGATGACATCCATGATTAGCTCCATATGCTGTTCTGCTTCTTCATCTACTTCAAAGCCATTGGGTACTGGGAAAGGACTCACCATAATTGAAGTTCCATCACCTACAATATTTTGCCACAATTCTTCAGTTACAAAAGGCATGAATGGATGAAGTAGTTTGAGAGATGTTTTTAAGACTTGGTATAGGGTATCCTGAGCTGCAAGGCGCTTACTTTCATCCTCACCACGGTACAGGACTGGTTTTATCATCTCGAGATACCAGTCACAAAGTTCGTACCAAATGAAATGGTAGGTGGTGGAAGCAGCTTCGTTGAATTTGTATTCATCTAGACCTCTGATGACACCACTTATTGCCCTGTGCGCTCGAGAGCGAATCCAGCGATCGTGGAGACCAAGGTCTTTTTTATGTATAATTTCACCTTCATTGTAGTCACTCAAATTCATCAGGGCAAACCGGGCAGCATTCCATACTTTATTAACGAAGAATTTGTAGCCCTCTATCCGCTCTTCAGACATGCGGATATCCCGACCCTGAGCGGTAAATGCGGCAAGTGTAAAACGAAAGGCATCCGCACCGTATTTCTCTATCATTTCTATGGGGTCAATGATATTTCCTCTAGATTTACTCATTTTCTCGCCGTGCTCATCACGCACAAGAGCATGGAGGTACACATCCCTGAAAGGAACATCCTTCATGATATATAGACCCATCATCATCATTCTGGCTACCCAGAAGAAGAGTATATCAAAACCTGTGATGAGCAAGGAAGTTGGGTAGAACGTTCTTAATGCAGGTGTGTCATCAGGCCATCCGAGAGTGGAAAAAGGCCAGAGGGCGGAACTGAACCATGTGTCTAGGACGTCTTCGTCTTGCCTCAGATCACTGTTATTACAATTTGGGCAGTAATCGGGATCCTCCACTTGAACTATGGTATTACCGCAATTATCGCAGTACCAGACTGGTATCCTGTGTCCCCACCAAATCTGGCGTGAAATGCACCAGTCACGGATATTTGCCATCCAATCGAAATACGTGGCTTCCCACATCGAAGGTACTATTCGCGTTTTTCCTGTTACCACAGCAGCTGTTGCCTCACGGGCGAGAGGACCAACTTTCACAAACCACTGTTTTGATATGAAAGGCTCGATCACAGTTTTGCAGCGGTAACAGTGACCTATGTTATGGGTATATGGTTCAACTTTAATTAAATAGCCCTTTTCCTTGAGATCCTGAACCACCTTTTCTCGGCAGATGTATCTGTCCAAACCTCTGTACGGTCCACCATTTTCATTAATTACAGCGTTACCATCCATTATCTTTATGATTTCCAGGTTATGACGCCCCGCAATGAGAAAATCAGCGGGGTCACAGGCAGGGGTAATTTTTACAGCTCCAGAACCAAAATCCATGTCCACGTATTCATCGGCTATTACTGGGATAGGCCTATCCATTAATGGTAGTATAACTTTCTTACCAACTTTGTCTCTGTAGCGAGGATCTTTGGGATTTACCGCAACCGCCGTGTCACCAAGCATCGTTTCAGGCCTGGTTGTTGCAACCACAATACTTCCACTTCCGTCTGCGAAGGGATAGCGGATGTGCCAGAGATGACCCGCTTCTTCCTCGTACTCCACCTCCAGGTCGGAGATCGCAGTGTGGCAACGGGGACACCAATTTACAATGTAGTCTCCCTGATAGATTAGACCATCGTTGTATAGGCGAACAAACACCTCTCGTACTGCACGTGAGCAACCTTCGTCCATTGTGAAACGCTCTCTGTCCCAATCACATGAACAGCCTAGACGTTTAAGCTGGTTGATGATTACGTTTCCATATTTTTCCTTCCACTGCCAGACCCTCTCCAAAAACTTTTCCCGACCGAGATCATTCCGTGTAAGTCCTTCCTTAGCCAGTTCCTGCTCCACTACGTTTTGGGTCGCAATGCCCGCATGATCGGTTCCTGGCAGCCATAGGGCATTGTAACCCTGCATTCTCCGGTACCGTGTCATGATGTCCTGAAGGGTGTTGTTGAGAGCGTGTCCCATATGAAGCATGCCTGTTACGTTGGGAGGTGGTATAACTATACAGAAGGGTTTTTTCTCACTTACATCCTCAGCACGGAATAGTTTTTTTTCCAGCCAGTATGAATACCATTTAGCTTCCGATGTATGGGGATCGAAATTATTGCCTAAGGTTCCTCGTGCCATTTATGCACTCCTTGTTTTCAGTTTTTATCCTGGATTTAGAAGATCTTAAGCTCTTCCTTGAATTTCTTTATTATTAGAAGTGCTTCTACACCCGAGACCTTATCCAGCGGAGCAAACTCACCTGTGGATATGTTTTTCGCCTGCATAACGCCCCTTGAGGTGACTACCATTACAGCGTTGAAATAGGGTAAATCGGAGCGTAAATCGGGGAAGGGTGAGGGTGAACCAATGTATTTTGTAGCCAGCGTATTGTCGCCTGTAATCTTTATGAGGATATCTTCTATCATCATAGCATAGGTAGCCCTGTCCACAAATTCATTGGGGTAGAAGTTTCCATCGGGATAATTTTCCAATCCTCGAACGCCAATCTGGAGTATACCTTCAATATCGGCCTTTAATGGATGTTCCGCAATGTCATTGGCTGTTACTGGTTTCTTGGTTTCCGATTGGTATTTTTCTGGTTCTTTAAATGAGGTATCAAAGGTCTTTGGTGTTCTTTTTTTGTACAGCACATCGATTTTCATTTCCTCCATAAAAAGTGCAGCCGCATCGGCACGAGTTATTTTCTCCAAAAGGGCGATTTTTTTACCAGTTACAGTTCCAGGCATTGCACGTTGTATATCTTGAACGATTTTCCACTGTTTTTCCGCTTCTGCCGTTAACTCCCCTTTTAAATCCATGACTTTGGAGAACATCTCTCCGGCTCGATGGAAGTCCAGTGCTGTTTTATAAGCAAATCCCATCCAGTAAAATGCGGGTGCGTATTTTTGATCAAGTTCTATTGCTTTGTGAAATTCCTCTTCACATTTATCGAGCCAGCTTTTATCCTGTTCGCAATCAGTTCCGATCTTTGTGCACGCTATTTTGCTCAATGTGTTTACTCTTATGAATCCAACGTGAATAAAACACTTTTCTTCATTTGTCTTCGCATATTTCCACCCTTTTTTCAGGTTGTCAAAAGCAGCTTTATAATCCTGAAGATAGGCCTTAACTAGAGCGAGTCCTCCGTAAGCTTTTGAAAAACTTGGTGATAGTTCAATGGCTCTGTTAAATTCTTTTTGTGCTTGCTCGAATTTTTCCTCGTCGAGAAGTTTCATCCCTGTGTAAAAATGATGCTCTGGTGTGTCCATTTCTGCCAAAGGTTTTGCTGGTTTTGGGGGTGCACAGGAAATGAACAAAAGAAAAAATCCCAAAAGACATAGCACTGATAAGAGATGGGTTTTACGGAGATTTGACATATTATTCTCCTTTCTAAGGTAAATGAAATTGATTTTCTTTTAAACTTTGACTATTTAGGTGGAAGCGATTTTATAATTCGCGGTCTATGAAGTCAAGGATTTTCCCCATTATTTTTTCTGTATCTTCTACGTGATACCATTGTATGTCGCTTTCCTTGTTGAACCAGGTCCACTGTCTCTTTGCAAGGTGCCGGGTGTCTCTGGACATGAGATGTATGGCTTCATCCAAGGAGATTTTCCCTTCCAGATAAGATATAATATGCTTGTAGCTGAGGGACTGGAGTGGTTTTAGTTGAGGATCGTACCCCATAGATAACAGGCATTCAGTTTCTTCGACCAATCCTCTACTCACCATATCTTGACAACGTTTTTCAATACGTTTGTAAAGCTTCTCTCTCTGTATATTTAGACCGAGGAATAGATAATTGTATCGTTTGTTTTTAAAACCGTGCGCTTTTTGAAACGTCTTTATGGATATACCCGTCGATAGAATCACTTCCAGTGCCCTTATAATGCGCACCCAGTCGTGGGGGTGGATGTGTTTGGCTGCTTCAGGGTCTTCCTTTTTGAGAAGTTCGAAGAGGGAATGCGTTCCTTCCTTTTCCATAAGTTCTTTCAGATGTTGCCGCAACGTTGGGTTTTGACCAGCTCCCCAAAATATACCCTTGATAAGGGCTCGAATGTAGAGGCCTGTTCCGCCAACGACGAATATATTCTTTTTTTCGTTCCACAGTTTTTCGATAGTTTTATCCGCCTCTTTGACGAAGCGTGCCACATTGAAATCATCACGGGGATCAGCAACATCTATTAAGTGATGGGGTACAATGGCGCGTTCTTCCGGAAGAGGTTTTGCTGTGCCTATATCGAGATAGCGATAAACTTGCATAGCATCTGCGCTGATTATTTCCCCTCCAATCTTTTTGGCAATAGATATGGCCAGTTCTGTCTTTCCAACGGCGGTTGGACCCGCAATGATAATGAGACGGGGAGATGATTTCTCTGCCATATTGAGTGCTTAACGGCGTAGGAAGGATGCTTCAATATTCCGTAAAGATAGATGAATTAAAGTGGGTCGACCGTGGGGACAGGTTAAAGGAGTTCTCGCATGGGAGAGTTCTTCCCACAAATTGCAGGCCTCTTCGGGAGACATGGGTTCTCCCGCTTTAATTGCACCTCTGCAGGCAAGGATACGGGTGATATCTAGTTTGATTTTTTCCAACCTGTTCTCAGTCTCTAGACCGTTTTCACATTCAGCAAGTATATCAAATATTGCATGCTCGATGTTTAAATTTGGTGTTTCTGATGGAACACTCCTTACGATCAGGGTATTTTCTCCGAAAATTTCCACGCTTAACCCTATTTTTTCAAACGTGGGTAAAATTCGTGTTATCTTTTCCATGCAGTGGGGAGGAAGGGTGATTGTCTCCGGGATGAGCAAGTGCTGAACCATGCCTGGAGATGAGGTAAGTTTTTTGTTGAGTTTGTCGAAGATGATCCGTTCATGGGCGGCATGTTGGTCAACTAAAATGATTCCCCGGTGGGTTGTGAAGACGAGATACGTGTTCTGGAGACTGCCGAGGTACTGTACATCAGAGGAAAAAAGCGTAAATACATCCATATCGGTTGGGGTATCAGGGTTGGGTAGCAACTCCAGTGACTGAAAGGAGAGAAAGTTCTCAGTGTTCAAGTAGGAGGTCTTTGGTTCGCATACGCTATCAACGTCTATTTTGGAGTGGGTAGTGTATTTCTCTTTTTGAAGTGGATAAACGTTACCTTTAAGTGAAAAAGTGCTACTAGAGAGGGCTTGAGATACGAGTTCCAGGATCAAGGAGTAGACTGTAGAGGGGTCACGGAAACGAACTTCTGCCTTTGCAGGATGAACATTGACATCAACTTCTTGAGGAGAGATGTTGACATGCAGGATGGCGACGGGATAACGCCCTGTGGTGAGGTATCCCCTGTAGGAGTTCATAAGGGCTTGGAGTAAAATATTATCTCTAACAGGCCGGCGGTTTACGAAGAAGTGGATAAACCGTGTGGAGTTTCGAGAGAGAGATGGATGGCCAATGAAACCTTTGAGATGGATTCCTTTTTTTTCGCCTTGTATTTCTAAGAGTTTCTTTGATATTTCTGGTCCTAAAACGAAGAACACTCTGTCCGCTAAGTTATAAGCGGTAGGTATGGTGAGGATGGTTTTGCCCTTACCCTTTACCTCAATACGTACATTCGGTACTGCTAGTGCTATTTTCGTGATCCTATCGAGACAGTAGCTCTGCTCTGTTGCCGCGGATTTCTGGAACTTCCTACGGGCAGGGACATTCTCGAAGATTTTGTCCACGGAGATTCGTGTTCCAAAAGGAGCATCCACGTCCCACACATCTATTATTTTTCCATTTTCTACCATAACACGGACCCCAAGGGGCATGTTTCTTGGTCTGGTTGTCATCTCCACACGGGCTATGGCTGCAATACTCGGTAAAGCTTCGCCTCTGAAGCCGTACGTATTTATGTTGAAAAGATCATCCACTCGGGAGATTTTACTTGTGGCAAAACGCTCAAATGCCAGAATTGCTTCTTGACGTGTCATTCCCTCTCCGTTGTCAATAACACTGATACTTTCCAGCCCACCATTTTCCAGAGTTATACTTATGTTTGTGGCACCTGCATCCAAAGAATTTTCAAGAAGCTCTTTTACAATGGACGCGGGTTTTTCTATAACCTCACCTGCGGCTATTTTGAGGGTCAGGTCATGGGGAAGAATTTTAATACGCGTCATATGTGAGTATAAATTTCAGCGTGTTTTTTTAGAATTTTTTATAGACGTTACCATCCAATTATGTAAAATATGATCTCTTAAGAGTTTTTTCAACTGTTCATGGGATATCAGCCCGTTTTTGACGAAGTATGATCCTATCTTTGGTTGGAGTAGTTGCTGTTTTCTCAGAAGTATTTGCAGTTGACGTTCGCTTAGGTACCCCAATCTGATAGCGCAAGCTCCGAACTTTTCTCGAGGTTTCTTAATTTTTAGGATGTGTGTTATTTCCCGATCGGAAATCAAACCGGCATTTCGGGCAAGTTGTCCAAGAGGAGGTCTTTGCCTTCTCTGCCAAGTGATGGCGTTTATCAGGGACTGAAAACTTACAATACCTGCGAAATAGAGATATCGACCGAACGGTAGTATTGTCTGTGGAATGCGACCTGTATAATAGTTTTGACTAGAGTTCCAATGGATGTTCTTTGTGAAGTTTTTGAAGCGATTTTTTTGGTCACGAGCCAATATGAATTTTTTTAGCTTTTCAAATGCTTCGTTTAATCGTTTTGTTTTTTCCTCCAAAATGGTGTTATCAATCTGCACGCTTTGGAAGAGATCTGGGTGACATTCCTTGATACGTTGCCGATAAGCGCTTTTTAAGCCTGAGAGTTGAAGCGAATGGTAAAGGAAGTTAGTGGGAAGATCATGTTCAATCCCAAATACTATTTTGCAGGCCTCTTTTAAATCGCTTGATGAATGTACAACACTCATGCGACAAACAGTTCATCCGTTTAAAGAAAACGATCCCCCTTGTGGGGATGAACAAGGGGGTGGGTTTCTAAGTTGTTTTGTTTTAGTCTAGTACGATCATAACGCGGCATTTTTTCATGAAGTCTATATTTTCTTTTGACGCTAGAAGTTTTGCTGCATCTTGATTGTTGATCTTTAGGTCAGATTTGGAAGCACCTGCTGTAGAAATTGCTTTGATTGTTATGGGATTTGTGGCAACTCTGGGGTTTATCTGCGCAGCTGTAAGATCTCTCGCGTATCCGCTTATTCCCTGCTGTACGGCGTACTCTTTGCTGACGAGCAAGGATCCGTATACCTCTCTTCCTTCTTCGTCAAATATTTTGGGGGACATGGCTGGACGAGCGCCTAAGCCACGGGCATCGATTACAAGGCCTGTATACACTTCCGCACCGGGAGGTGTTTCTATAGGCTTTACTTTGGGCGGAGGAGTGGCTGTTTTTTTAGCGTCGTCTATAGCTTTAGGAATGATCGTCTGCATGAATGGACCTCGCATAGACATACGGTATTTGACCTCACAGGTACCATCTGAAAGGTAGATAGGTTCGCCAACCTGCTGAATATTTTTCACAATTCCATTAACCGTAGCTTTAATGGTATCAGATTCCACGACATAGTCCTTCACAGTAGTTTCGGAATCGATTCTAACACCCTGGATGATTTCGAGAATGTCTCTCATAGCCACCACCTTAGAAGCACGTATGCACATTGGTCGAGCTTGAGGTTTACCATAGTATCTTTCTGGTGGTGCACCAATGGCGATTACTTCTATGTACTGATCCTCGTAGTTAACAAGCCCCTTATCCCCAATCCTTTCAGCAACTTTGTTCTCTAGAATTGTTGTCCACTCTTTCATACTCACCTGGGCATCTTTTTCCTGTGCCCAGATGTTGCCAAATGCCAGTGTTAAAATGATCATTGTCAGACCAATTGATAAACCAAAACTTCTGCGCTTCATGCGAGCCTCCTTCTTTTTTTAAATCTTATTAAAAGAAAAGCACGGGCAATGCAATGCTATTTTTCAGCTTTCTCTTGTTTGCCAGAATATGCTCTCTCTTCTCGTGCTTCGAGCCATGGTTTTATGTTTACATTTGTTTCCAGGTCACCAATAATCATGGATTCATCAGGAGGGGATTTTCCCCACCAGTTGTTGCGGGCATCGATGTAAATGGTAGAGCGGGCCTGTATGGCGAAGTCATTTTCATAGATGTTGTTGTAATTGATTTTGGGTCTTGAATTCCCAACACAGGTTATTGCCCCTTCGCCGTGATTTCTGGTCAACGTGTTGTAGGTGATCGGGGGGCCGCGTCGTTCCGGCAGTAAATTCCTGTTTGTCCATTGTTTGCAATAAAGCAATTTGTAATCTCTAGCTCACCGAAGTGGATGTCAAAGGCTGTCTCTGCATATTGAACGTCACAGTAAGCGAAGTAGCTGCTGAGTTTGGTTTTTTTGGTAAACCGCGCCGCTGCAGAATAAAAACCAGGAGCTGGGCTTGTTGCTGCAGCGGTAAAAACTATGGGTCTATCAGGTTGCCCTTTAGCATGAATGGCCCCATCTTCTATGATAATTGCTGCTCGTTGATCGTATTTGATAACCACACCCGGTTCAATGTAAATTGTGGCACCACCATCAACTGTGACGTTACCTGTAACAAGGTATGGACTGTTAGACAAGATTAAGAATCCATCGGATTTGATTGTTCCCTCCAACTTCGAAGGTAAAATGGGTATGTTAATTTGTTTACCCTTGGGGTAGGGAGCATCAAGAACCGAGTCAATTCTGATGCGTCCTTTGAGGTTATTGAGGATCGCCAAGACATCCTTTGTGCCCCACCAGTTGTTAATGGCGTTTACGGGATCACCGGTCATTGACGTGAGCATATTCAGCGGCTCGTTATCGTAGATGTTGTTTTCCTGAACTGACGCTTGACTCTCGTAGACGGTTATACCTGTACCTTTATTGCCCACTATTTTGTTGCCCGAAAGTGTAGGAGCTGCGCCTTTTATGTAGATACCCTCTTTTTCGTTTTCCTTTATAGTGTTGTGCTGTACAGTGGGGTGGGCTCCGTCAGTTATAGTTATACCTGTTCCTCTGTTTTTTTGAATGACATTTTTGGTTATCATGGGAGATGAAAAAGCCCCAGTAATGAAGATAGCAGTATCGTTTTCTGTGAATTCAGATTCATTGATCACAGGTGATGATGAAAGGCATTTAACACCATGGTGGGCATTTCTTATTCGATTGAAGCGTAATATGTTTGTTTTATCCTTAGTATTTCTAAAGACAATGCCACCCCATCTTGTTCCTGTTTCAGCCGTATCCCATGTGATTATATGCTCTCCATCTCCTTCTGCAATGAGGCTGCCTTCGACAATGAGCGACCCCCCTTTTGCGTGTATTTCTGTTCCTGGTTCAACTGTCAGTGATGCTTTATCCATTATCTTCACATTTCCTTCCAATATGTAAGGACTAGCACCGGCAAACCAGGTTGCATTGTCTTCAATATTATCTTTCACAAGTGTTGGCCCTGGCGCTACAGGAGTACCTATTCCTATTGTCTTTTCGCTCTCATTTCCCGCAGCGTCTATGGCGGTCACTGCATAGTAGTACCGAGTACCATTCGTGAGCCCTGTGTCCTTGTGTTCTGTTGTTTCAGTTTTCGCAATTTCCTGATATCCAGTTATCGGTGTGAGACTTCTGTAAATTTTGTACCCTACAAGCTCCAAATCCTTAGAAGCTCCCCAGTTCAATAGAACGGTACCGTTACGACCTACCGTTTTCAGGTATGGCGGTTTCTCAGGCGGTGTTGTTTTAAGGGTTACCGTACCGATCGCATCAACCCATTGGGCAGTACCCCCCGCTTCGTCTCTTAAATAACCTGTGATTACTGCCTTTCTGACGTTGTCGCCAGGTACGACCCGATAAACACCTAGATATACTCCGGGAGTGTCAGGTTGTTCGTACATTTCAATGTGTTTTTTATAATCCCCAATATCGAACCAGGCTTGCTTTTTAGGTGTTCCCTGAATTACAACCCGTATCTCATCACCAGCCTTTTTAGGGATGTTCTTTGTATCCTGTACAAGTAGGGTAATCTCTGGGGGTCGGAGTGCGTCTGCAATACTAGGAGTAGGAATTGTCTTCACCATATCCCGGAATAGGTCATCACAGGCCCGAAGTAGTTGGATATCTCTAACGTTCATCGCCGTTGCCACAATCGTGGCAGCGATTCCAATAGGATTCAATGAAATGCCACCTTCGTGAAGCCGGACAGTGTGTTCTCCTGTCCAAAGGAGTTCCCCTGATTTTGTATCGTACATCTTAATTTTGGCGCCGACAGCTACTTGAGAGTACATCACGGCAAACAACTTGTCGAAGTTAGATATTTCCCCATAAATGACAGCGTCCACCCCTAAGATTGCTCCCAATTCCTGAGGTGTTTTCTTGTTTATCTCAATGGGATCTGTAAGTCCTGCTTTTTCGAGTAGATTGTCTACCTGTTTTAGTTCCATATCTTTGAAAGGTAATGAACTGAAATGATTGTAGAATCCCTTCCGAACTGCAGTAGCACCCTGTTGGCTTTGAGAAACATCTACAAAAGGTAATACGGCCACAGTTTTGGGCATGTGCTTTTCCATATACGGGTAAACCTTATATGTGCCGAGAAAAAAAGATTTTATTTCGGGAGAGATGACGGTTTCTTTGGTAGCAACGACACAACCATAAGTGATTAAGGTGAGGAGACAAACTGTGGCAAAAATCAACTTTAAAATATATCTTTGAACCATCTTATACTCTTCACTTTCCTTTTTGTTCTATCTATGATTTGTTAATCTCTTTTTACTACAATGTCCTCACTTAGGTCACTTTCTAAACCATCCGCATCCACGGCGGTAACCACATAAGTTCTCTCTTTGCCTTTTTTCAAGGGCCGTTCGTCTTTATATATGGTATCTTTTAGCCCTTGAGCCAAAAGTTCAACTCTTAGGAAACCTTTTTCATAGATATTATAACCCACAATATCCTTTTCCTTCCCGTGTTGCCATCTCACTTCAATGAAACCGTTTTTGATTGTTCCCGAAATTGGCTTTGGAGGTTCAGGTCGCGGCTTCGTTGTTGCCACTACTTCTTCAGAGTATTCACTTTTAAGCTCGTCTTTGTCTTCAGCTAGTATTCTGTACCTATAAGTGCGACCGTCTTTAAGTTCCTGATCGACGTATGACGTTTTGTTTTTTACCTTTGCGATTAGGTTGAAGTGGTTTCCTATCTTCTCTTCAGTTCTGTATATGTGATAAACTGCAATATCCTTTTCAGGGTTGGGTTCCCAATGAAGAGGAATCATGCGTACTTTGCCACTTTCTGCCTTCAATCCTTTGGGTTTAACCGGTTTCGGTTTTGTGGTTGCAGATACGACGTTGGAAATGTCGCTTTCTACGGCTACTTTATTGAAACTTTTAAGTACATAGTGATAGGTAACGCCATCTTCTAATTTAGATGAACCTTCTTCTTCATCTGTGTAACTTGAGACTTCTCGCCCTCTTATCCTTTTGACCTCCAAAAATTTACCGCTTCTATCCCGTGAACGGAATAGGATGTAACCTTCTACATCGGGATCAGTGAGGGGCGTCCAAGAAAGTTCAACCTTTTTGACGAGGCCGCTAACTGCAGTGAAACCTGTTGGAACTGGTGGTTTGCCTTTTGTTATGGCGGAAACCGTAATTGACGGGGTAGTTTCTGTATCAGGAGTTTCAAAGGCTGTAACACGGTAGTAGTACCGGGTTGCGTCGGCAAGACCCTCTTTATCCATATATACGATCTTTTTTACATCAGTTGATGGCGCATCGAGACGTTTTATTTTGATGAAGCCTGAATCTGGTGACGTGCTTCTGTATACGTAGTACCCTTTTATGTAAGGATAATTGAGATTATTCCAGGTCACTTCTATTTCGCGAATCATATCTCCCTTTGCCGAAAGACCTTCTACTGGCGGGATCGTTGTCCCTTTTAGAGCCTTTGAAAAGTCACTCTCTATTCCTTTCTCGTTGTAGGCTGTTATTTTGTAATAGTAATCTTCCCCGTCGGCGAGATTGCGGTCAGTGTAGGACACTCGTAGTAGTTTGTCTAAAGCGGTATCGAGACCAAGTCCTACGTCTCTACCCATGATATTACCGATTTCTTGATATGGCCCTTCTTCCACCTTTGACCTGTAGATTTTGTAACCTTTCAGTTGTAGGGGATCATCCGAAGGCATGGGGTTGGGAGACCAGGTTATTGTTATACTTTTTACGTGACTTTCCGTTAACAAAATCACTGGGGGATTTGGCGAGGGAGCTGTTTCCGCTGTCACGATATTTGAGTATTCACCAGTAACACCTTGGATGCTTATCGGTCGAATTTTATAGTAATACGTTTTGTTCCTCTCAACGTTCTCATCAGTAAATTCAGGTTTCACAACTTGTCCCACTTTAGCGAAAGGTCCTGCCTCTTTGCTTGCGCGAAATACTTCATAGCCACTCACCTGGATGGGCAGTGGATTCCATTTAAGAAATACACGTTTGCTTCCGGGTCTAACTGTAATCCCCTCGGGACCTTTCAATCCTTCTTTTTCCTCTTCGTGTTGTACCCGTAAATTATGGGCTACAGCCTTTTTAATATCATCACTTAGCTTCCTTACTTCCGATAGAAGGGCTGCATCGCCTAAAACATTGATTTTTCTTCTGTAGATCGGGCGCCTTTTAGCGATGTCTATAACACTTGCCCTTATATCAATTATGGTTCCTCTTTTCTCAACTGATCCTGTTATTATAATATCTAACCCGAGGCGGGAACCTATGTTGAGAACATTCTGAAGGTCATCGTTTTGCTGTAAGTCATTTAGTGCGAGGAAGGATTCCAGTTCTTTTTTTTCCAAGATGTTAAAAGTAGCTTCACTACTCAAGGAGTTTGTTAACATATTCGATACTGTAGTTCCATAGCCGGCAGCTTCTATGTTAGTTGCCACAAAATTGAAAATGGATATTTTGACCTGCGCAGGCTGTGGATGGGCTGCTCGGGTAAGTGGCCAGCTTAGGAAAAAAATAAGAGATATTAATGTGGTTACAATCTGTACTTTTCTGTTTGTAAGTATCACAACCCATCCTCCCTTTTTGTGAGGGACTACGTCAGATTCTCAGCGATGATTTGATAATCTCATCGATCGCTTCCTGGGATTTTTTGGATATTGGGGTATTTATACCTTTGAGTTTTTCATCGTATACAGCGTCAATGTACTTTTCGATA
This sequence comes from Syntrophales bacterium, assembly GCA_026417625.1. Classification (NCBI taxonomy): domain Bacteria; kingdom Pseudomonadati; phylum Thermodesulfobacteriota; class Syntrophia; order Syntrophales; species Syntrophales bacterium. The sequence continues at coordinate 22,404 of JAOACW010000003.1, forward strand.
GCGGATTCGAAATCCCTCCTTTTTTGGAGCAACTGTGCTTCGTTAAAATAAACTGTTTCTAGACTCTGAAAGTGTTTGAGGACACTCTGTCCAATTTCCTTGATCTTTTCGTTGGTTAGATCATCAAGAACCTCTGTTTCGGTGGGTAGTTCTAGTGGATCATGAGGAATATTGGCTACAGGTACGGCGTCTTGGTATTTATCCTCTTTAACCACTCTGCCTGATATGGTGTTCGTAAAGATATTTTCTCCGGTGAACGTATCAACTAATTTGTAGGACACTTCTATTATAGCGTTTACCTTTGCCACACCTTGCCTGTATGAGATAAACTGATAGTTTCTCTTTTTAATCGTTTTGGGTGGGGCAAGTTTCCACTCTTCCTCAGTAGGTTTCGGATGTTGCATTAACCATAGACTAAAGTCGGGGTTCGCTACATCCTCCTCGTCCACGAGGACTTTGGCCACAGAAGTACTCGGAGTATCTGTCATTTTGGAGGAGTAGTGAAGGACGTTTCCCATGATAAATGTATCAATTCCTCTCATCTTACCCACTGCCTGGGCTGATTTTATGTCCACAATGCCCGTTTGACCAAGTTGAAGTTCTCGGAGGATGGATTGTAAACTTTCCCTTTCGATAATGCGTATGTCGCCACTTGCGTTTTTATGCAAAAAAGATATCAGTTTGTCCGCAACAATACGACCGGCGTCTTTATTTGTGGCTGGACTCCCAAAGTCCACCACTGCTATGGATCTCCTGATACGTTTGTTTATTCTATCCTTCACGTCGATTATCTTCTGAAAGAGATCGGGATCTCCTGGGTTTAGTAATTCTGCCTTTTGCAACCAGACAAGGGCGTTACCCCACATTTCTCTGTCAATGTATTTGTTTGCCCTTTCTTTTAATTTATCGACAATAAGCTTCGCGGTGCTTTTATACAATGGATCATGAGTAATCACTGGTACATAAGACTTAGCCAATTCCATCTGCTTTACAGCCTCAGATAGCGGTCCCGTTTTTGCGAGCTGCACACTCTCTTCGAGGCATGTTTTACCTGCTTCTTCCTTGATTTTGTCTAGTTCAGATGCTAGTTCACCATTTTCGGGCTGGTACTCCAATGCCTTCTCCATAAGTGTAACAGCACGGGACCATTGTTTTTTCTGGGTGGCAGTTTTGGCTGCATTTCTGTAATAGTCAACATTGTCCTTATTTTTTGCATCTTCGTAGAGTTTAGCTGCATCCATATAATTGGGGTTAATGTCCAAAATGGCTTTAAAGGATTGCGCAGCTAATCTCCATTCCTCCTGAGATGCCATTTGAAGGCCCTGTTTGTACAGTTGCTTACAGCCCTCCTGCTCAGCCTTCGATAACTGAGTGCTAGTATCTTCATAGTTGGGAAACACCTGGTTTATTCGGCGGAGCTTTGTTATAGCGGCAAGCCAGTCTTCTTTTGATATGTCTTGCATTGCCTGGGCGTAGGTGGTTTTCAAAAATTCCTGCGTGCTTTTTATTTTGTCCTGAATTTTTTTGTTAAGGGCTACAATTTCCGGATTTCTGGGGTCGTAACTAAGAGCTTTATCGGAATGTTTCGCTATAGTTTCCAGATCTGCCATTGTGGGATCTGCAATCGATTCGAATTTCTCTTTTGCCCTTCTGTGAAAAATTATTGCTGCCTCCATCTTTGCTTTTGCAAGAGCGGCTTTGTACTCCTCATTTGCTGGGTCTTCTTTTAGGGCCTGTTCGAAATAACCAACAGCTTCATCTGGTCTGTTCTGGGCCATCATGTCCTGCCCTATTTTGTAAAGTTCACTCGGTGCACAGGCAAAACACATCAAACTAACGGAAATAAGAAGCAAAATTCTAAAATAATTTTTCATTTTAGCCCCCATTTGGCTTTGTACTTTTTTACTGAAGTTTCATTTCAGCATTTATTCTGTTTGATGAAACTCCCGTAATAAAAATTTTCTTGTTACCGATCTGGACCTGTAATAGATCATCTGCCAGTCCCTGTAGTGTTCCCCTTATCTCCAGATCCATCTCGAGCATACCGTTACTGTAGTTGCGCTGATAAATTGCTTTTAGTCCCTTGACCTTTTCATTTAGCTCGCTTTTGAGCTTATAAATATCAGAGAAGTCATTAAGTCCGGAAAGGACAAGCTGTACTTTTAGAACGTTTGCTAATTCTGACGACCACCGTTCTATTATATCTTCGTATATCTGTTTGGAGGCATTTTTACTGGCTGTCTCTATGGCTGTTATGAAGTCACCCTTTGCATTTTTACTTCCGGCGGTTATTATTTCACCAGTGTCCCCATATATGATCTTGTAAGAAACGGTTACATCATGAGTGGTTAGTTCTATTTCACCCATTTTGAAAGTCTTTGAAGTGTCATCGGATGAGAGCAGAACAAGCACCTCTGCCCCATGACGTTTTGCAAAATCTGTGGCGAAATTGCGATTCGCTGTTATAGCTTTATAATCATCAACGCCTCGGGAGGTGTAGTCTTTTAGAGTGAAACCCCTTTCAATAAAGAACTTGGTTACAACGGCCTCTGTATGTAGGTCCTTCTTCTCTTTGCCGTGTGTAATGAACATCAGACGAGGTTTGTCCTTGCGGACAGTTATTAATTGCGCTGCCTCTAATTTATCTTTCAATCTACCACTTTCCACCTCCGCCTCCACTGTAACTCTGTACACGGATCCTTCTCGTCCCTCGGAGATTATCCGGTAATTCTTTATAAAACCCTTTGATTCAGCGAGGATTTGGTCCATTTTTACCTGAAAGTTTTCCACTTCTGTGAAGCCTGAGATCATCGTGCCTGCTTTCTGCTCGACGGCGTTGCGGAGGGCGTTGTCTAGTGCTTTGTCACGGGCAATATCAATTAAATTTCCCGTAATGGTAGCCATGCCTGTGGACTGCACAATTTCCTGGGTGAGCGCAATTTTGGGCAAGTATGGTACTATGAAGAGAATGAAGGCAATGATTAGGCTCTTTTTCATTTTAGTAAAATACCATTTAGGGTGTTTTGGTAAACAGTATACGATATGAACCTTAATGTCAATGAGGTAGAGTATTGACCCTAAAATTTTTTGTGAATTTTTTTAAAAATTCTTCCAGTGCGAATTGCCAAAATCGTAGTGTTTTTCCTGTTGCTTCCGCAAATTTTCGGTTACTCAACACGCTGTACTGAGGTCTACGGGCAGGTCTGTTGAGTTGCACCGAAGAAATGGGTTCTACTTGTACGTCTGTTACTCCAGCGAACGCAAGTATTTTTTTGGCGAACTCATACCAGCTGCACGATCCGCGATTTGTTATATGGAAGATCCCTCTTTTGTTCCCTTCTAGGAGGAGCTTCACAGCACCTGCAAGATCCCATGTCCAGGTTGGGGATCCGAATTGATCACTAACAACCCTTAAGTTTTTCTTTTTTTGCGCCATTTCCAGAATAGTTTTCACAAAATTGCGCCCGTTTTGGCCGTATAGCCAGGCTGTTCTTATAATAAGGAAGTCTTTACAGTATTGAACTATGTATTTTTCACCTGCTGCTTTTGACAAGCCATATACGTTTACAGGATTAGGTGTATCCTCTTCTGTATAAGGTATGGACTTGGTTCCATCGAAAACGTAATCGGTGCTGAAGTGTACAAGAGGGATCGCTTTATCACCACATAACATCGCAAGATGCTTTACACCCTGAGTGTTTACTTGAAAACAATTTTCTCTGTCATTCTCTGCTTTATCAACGTCTGTATATGCCACTGCATTGATTACAATATCAGGTTTTGCCTCTCTTAAAATTTTTTCACATGAAGGCAGGGAGGTGATGTCAAAATAATCTCGGCCTATACCTGTCACTTCATAGTCAATCGACAGTCTCTTTGTAAGATCACTTCCTAACATTCCTCTGTGACCAAGAATGAGAATTTTCAATAGATTACCTCTTTTAGAAATAGTCCTTTAGCTGGGGCTGTAGGTCCTGCCTTCGTTCTATTACGAGCGGCGAGTATTATGGGTATGTCATCAGGCGGCATTTTTCCTCTGCCCACTTCTACGAGGGTTCCGGTAATGATGCGCGCCATGTAACGTAAGAATCCATTTGCTTCCATTGTGATATGTATTCTGTTGTCGTTGAGCTTATGTATTTCTAACTTACTTAGAGTTCTCGTTGAGGAGCAGAGATGTGTATGGGTGGAACAGAATGAGGAGAAGTCGTGTGATCCAACCAGGTAAGAAGCGGCAACTTGCATTGCTTTCAAATCCAGGGGATACAGGACGTACCAGCTGAAATTTCTCCAGACAGCCGAACGGGTTGGTCCGTTGTATATCTGGTAGAGGTAAACTTTTGCCCTTGCATCTTTTCGGGGATGAAAGGTAAGTGGTGCTTCTTCTGTTTGTTTTATAACTATATCTGAGGGGAGCAGACTGTTAACACCGGCCGTTATATTTTTGCAGGGAAGATTGGATTGTGTCCGGAAGACTGCCACCTGATTCAAGGCGTGAACACCTGCATCAGTTCTGCCCGCACCAATTATTTTAACCTGTTCACCAGTGACGATTGCAACTTTTTCTTCCAGCACCTGTTGAATTGATAAACCCGTTTTCTGCCGCTGCCACCCCTGGTAGTTTGTTCCTTCGTATTCGATGATCATCCTGATGAGGCGTTCCTTTGTCGCCATGGGGCTAATGCTTATTATTCAGTACATTTCTCAAGTGCAGCTACAGCTGGAAGCTTTTTTCCTTCAAGTAGTTCCAGGAAGGCACCTCCTCCCGTTGAGATATAGGTGATTTTGTCACTTTCTCCTGTTTTGTGGACGGCCACGTCTGTGTCTCCGCCTCCCACTATGGTTATCGCATAGGAATTTGCTATGCTATGAACAAGTGCCGAAGTTCCGCGACTGAAAGCGTCAATTTCAAAGACGCCCATCGGACCGTTCCAAACTATGGTTTTTGCGTTACTGAGTGCTTCTGTGAACAGCGTTATAGTGGCGGGACCGATATCCAGTCCCATCCAATTTGCATTCATCTCCTGTATGGGAACGATTTTAGTTTCTGCGTTGGGACTCATATTTTCGGCCATTACGCAATCGACGGGAAGATAGAAACGCACCCCTAATTCTTTTGCTTTGTTCATGACCTCTTTTGCCGCTGGGATGAGGTTGTCCTCCACAATTGACCTTCCTACTTCGTATCCCTGTGCTTTTAGGAATGTGAACGCCATCCCACCACCGATTATCATTTTATCCACCTTGGTTATTAGGTTAATTAGAGTCGCAAGTTTGTCTGATACTTTAGATCCACCAATTATGGCAACGAAGGGTCTTGCGGGATTTTCAAGACAGCGCTGAAAGTAATTCAGTTCTTTTTTCATTAGAAAACCACCAGCGCATTCTTTGACGAACTTTGTAATAGCCACGTTTGACGCGTGGGCTCTATGGGCGTTGCCGAAGGCATCGTCAATGTAAACGTCCGCTAATGAGGCGAGTTTCTTCGCAAATTCGTCGTCGTTTTGTTCCTCTTCAGGGTGAAATCGGAGATTTTCCAGCATTAACACATCCCCTGGTTTCATAGATTCAACGAGATGTTCTACCTCTGGTCCAATGCAATCGTTTGCCATTTTTACTTCTTTTTGCAGAAGCCGGGACAGACGTTTACATACGGGGAGGAGGCTTAATTCGGGTTTCCTTTTACCCTTGGGACGCCCTAGGTGGGAGATTATTATCACCTTTGCTCCTTCGTCGAGAGCATAGTTTATTGTTGGTAAACTTGCACGTATGCGGGTGTCATCCGTTATGTTTTGCATGGCATCGAGGGGTACATTGTAATCAAATCTGCACAGCACTCTCTTTCCTTTGAGATCCAATTGATCTATGAACTTCATAAGGCCTCCTTATTTAATCTTCGTTGCATAATTGGGAAAAACTGGATATTATAATTTTCAAATTTGGCTTAACGCCCTGTGGGGATTTGGGCCACATACTTTCGAACTTTTTGTTCCTATACCTAAATACGGTAATAGGTCAAGCGTATATATGCAAAGCGGTCAAAAAATAATTAGGAGAGGGTTGTTTTATGGCGAAAGAGGTACTTAAGAAAACGGAAGAGAAAATTCGAGAATTCGAAGCCCGCAGGGATGCCCTTATGCGTATGGGTGGCGAAGCAATGATTGCCAAGCAGCATGAATTGGGCAAATTAACAGCGCGTGAACGTCTGGATCTGCTTTTTGACAGGGGATCGTTTCAGGAAGTTCAGCTGTTTGTGAAGCACCGGTCCACACTTTTTGGGCTGGACAAGAAGGTGATTAACGCCGATGGAGTTATCGTGGGTTTCGGTACTGTGAATGGAAGAACAGTTTTCGCTGCAGCACAAGATTTTACGAGTGCCGGTGGTAGTCTCGGTGAGATGCATGCAAAGAAAATATGGAAGATAATGGATATGGCAATGGCAGCTCGTAAACCCTTTGTCTCTCTGAATGATTCAGGAGGAGCGCGCATTCAAGAAGGCGTACCAGCTCTTGATGGTTACGGCGGTATCTTTTACAGGAACACGCTGTGTTCGGGGTATATTCCTCAGATTACCGCTATAATGGGGCCAACAGCGGGAGGTGCTGTGTATTCTCCAGCCCTCACCGATTGGGTCTTTATGGTGAAAAAAACATCATACATGTACATTACTGGGCCTGATGTCATCAAAGCTGTGATCGGTGAGGAGGTGACCCATGATGAGTTGGGAGGAGCTCTGGCCCATGCGACAAAGAGTGGGGTATGTCATTTTGCAACAGAAAACGATGTGGATTGCATTGAGAAGATAAAGAAGCTGTTATCATACCTGCCCGATAGTTGCCACAGTCCTTTGCCCGTTATACCAAGCACGGATAATCCCGATCGGGAATGTCCTGAGCTTGACAAGATCATTCCCGACAGACCCACACGCGGGTATGATATGAAGGAGGTTATAAAGGCAGTGGCTGACAATAATGAGATTTTCGAGCCCCATGAACTCTGGGCACGAAACATCATTGTTGCATTCATAAGGATCATGGGTATGCCAGTTGGTGTGATCGCAAATAATCCACGATACAATGCAGGTGTGCTTGATGTTAATGCTTCTGACAAGGCGTCCCGTTTCATCCGATTTTGCGATGCCTTTAACATTCCCCTTCTTACTTTTGCCGACGTTCCCGGATATATGCCCGGCACTGAGCAGGAATGGTCGGGTATTATAAGCCACGGGGCAAAACTCCTTCATGCCTATTCGGAAGCCACTGTTCCTAAGATTACAGTTGTAACTAGAAAGGATTACGGTGGCGCGTACATAGGTATGTGCAGCAAATATCTAGGTGCGGATTATGTTATGGCCTGGCCTACTGCAGAAATCGCCGTTATGGGAGCGGAGGGAGCTTGCAACATCATATACAGAAGGGAGATTGCCAGTGCGGAGGATCCCGAGGCGAAGAGGTCAGAGTTGATTGAGGCATATGAAGAACAGTTTAATAATCCCTACTTTGCCGCGAGCATCGGTAGTATTGACGAGATAATCGCCCCACGAGATACACGCAAGAGAGTAGTTGTGCTACTTGAGGCGTTAAAAGACAAAAAAGAAATTAGGCTTCCCAAGAAACACAACAACATTCCCCTTTGATAGAATTGACATATGAATGGGAGAGGGGCTTCGTTAAGCGTGCCCCTCTTTTTATTGCTTAAGCGACATTTCAAGGCGTTTTTTTATCAAGTCGAGAGGGAGAAGGGGGAAAATCCTATCTAGTTCAGGCCCGTGGAGACGTCCGGTAAGCACAACCCTTATGGGAAGGAGCAAATCTTTACCTTTTAATCCTGTTTTCTTGGTGAGATACTCAACTAACTTTTGGAATGTCGGGTCACTTGTTTCCTCTAAATACTCTTTCATATGAGAGATAACCATGCGAGATGAGATGCTTTTTATAATGGGTAACGCACCGGTTTCAATGGAATAGGATTTATCGCTGAATATTTGCATATAGGATTCCACATCTCTCAATGTTGCAGCATTACCCAAAACAACGCTAACCATCTTTTCAATTTTCTCGTTTTCGTTCGAGAAAAATTCTGTGTTTTGTTGGTTCAGGGCCAATAATCGCCGCAAAACTTCCTGTGGCTTCAATTGTCGTAAGTGCTGAACATTGAACCATTTTAACTTTTGTTCATCAAATATCGCTCCACTTTTACCTATGTGTTTCAGATTGAACGAATGAATTATCTCCTGCAAATTCTTTATTTCTTTCCCGTTTTTCGAAGCAACTCCCAATGTAGACAGATAGTTCACGAAAGCTTCTGACAGGATTCCTTTATCGCGAAAGTGGTGAACTGATGTTGCTCTCTCACTTTTGCTGAACTTCGTTCCGTTTTTATCTAGAATTAGTGCATGGTGGGCGAAAAGGGGAGGGACCCAATTAAAAGCCTTGTATATCATTAATTGATAAGCGGTGTTGGTAAGGTGGTCCTCTCCTCTGATTACGTGAGTTATTTTCATGAGATGATCATCTACTACACAGGCGAAATTGTAGGCAGGCGTTCCGTTGGATCGGATGATTATAAAGTCGCCCAGGGTTTCCGAGTGAAATCTCATCGATCCGCGGATGAGGTCCTGGAAGGTGATTGCTCCCCCATCTATTTTAAATCGCCAGGTGTGTTTTACTCCTTTTTCCGTCAGTTTTAATCTTTCGTGATCGCTTAAATTCCTGCATTTACCGGAATATCGCGGTGGTTGCCCACGGGCTAGCTGTACTTTTCTTTCCATTTCCAGTTCTTCTTCTGAGCAGTAGCATGGATAGACTGCGTCCTTTTCCTGAAGTTGGCGCAGGTACAGTTTGTATATGGGTAGTCTTTCGCTCTGGCGGTATGGACCGTAAGGCCCACCGATATCTGGACCTTCGTCCCAAAACAGACCCATCCATCGAAGGTCTTCCATGATCTGCTTTTCATAAAGAGGGTCTGTGCGTGTTTGATCTGTGTCTTCGATGCGAAGTATGAATTGCCCGGTGTTTTTTTTAGCGAACAACCAGTTGAAGAGGGCTGTTCTTGCGTTGCCAATGTGCAAGTTCCCTGTGGGAGCGGGTGCGAAGCGAACTCTGACCTTTTCCATGGAGTCAATCATTTTCACACTTTACGGTAACCACGGCCATGGCTGCAACACCTTCACCTCGACCAATGAAACCCATGCCTTCGTTAGTTTTTGCTTTAATGCTGATGCGGTTCTTATCAATCATCACGATTTTAGACAGACTATCGATCATTTCTGGTATATATTTTTGAAGATGGGGATGTTCAAGAATAACAGTTACATCCATATTGTTGATACGGTAGCCTTTTTTTCGCGCAATGTCACATATTTTGCTGAGGATTACCGTACTGGGTGCATCTTTCCAACGGGGATCATTAGGTGGGAAGTGAGATCCTATATCACCTTCACTGATTGATCCTAAGATGGCATCACCGATAGCATGACAGATCACATCGGCATCGGAATGACCCAACAAACCCGAATTTGAAGGTATTTCTATACCGGCCAAAATCAATTTTCTTCCAATTTGCCAGCGGTGGCTGTCGTATCCAATGCCAACCCTAATCATGATATTTCTCTAATCCTGAAAGTATCAAATTCGCATGTATCAGATCGTAGGGAGTGGTGATTTTGATGTTTGTCGATTCACCTCGTATTATCTGTATGGGGAAACCGATTCTCTCCACTAGACTTGCGTCGTCCGTCCCATATATCCCATTTTTTAGAGCCTGGGTATACGCTTGCATAATGATCTCCCGACGGAAGGCTTGGGGGGTCTGAGCGATCCACAGGTTGTCGCGTGGTACTGTTCCCACAACAATCCCTTCATTAGAGCAGGTTTTTATGGTTTCATGGACGGGCAAACCCACGATTACTGCTCCTTTAACAGCGGCCAGTTTTATGCATTCTTCAATTGTCTTAGCGGTAATCAGAGGCCTAACTCCATCATGTATAACTATCACATCGGCATCAGGATCTGTTGCAAGAAGTCCATTCCACACGGAATCCTGCCTCTTTTTCCCTCCAGGTACTATTGCTCTTATTTTTGATAGGTTGTGAGGGATAACTATGTCTACTTTGAATTTCTCTTCATCTTCAGGGGGCACTACCACTATCACACTTTCGATTGATGGCGACGATTCAAAGTGTTTTAAAGTATGAGCTAATATGGGGATTCCTTTTAGAAGAAGATATTGTTTAGGTTCCAGTGAACCCATCCTCTCACCGGAACCCCCTGCAACTACTACCGCAACAGCTTTTAAATTCACGTGACTTAATGTATTATACTCTTCTCCTTTGCAGTAAAATTCAAGATTTAACCGCGGCGAGCCCCATTGTTTTCTTATCAGCTGGCGACGATTTGAGCTCTGTGAATATCATCCTTCCCGCTGCTGTTTGTAAAACACTTGTAACAGTTACTTCAACGGTCTGACCTATGTAATTATGGCCCTGGTCAACTATGATCATTGTGCCATCGTCCATATAACCAACACCCTGACCTGGCTCTTTACCTTCCTTTATAATTTTAACACTCATGGATTCACCCGGTAGGACTACAGGTCTTAGGGCATTTGCTAATTCGTTTACGTTCAGTATTTTGACTCCCTGTAATTCTGCCACCTTATTGAGATTGAAATCATTTGTTAAGATCACACCCCTCAGCTTCTGAGCCAATGCTACAAGTTTAGCATCAACGCCCTTGATTTTGGGAAAATCCTGATCAACTATCTCTATGCTTATTCCGGGAATCTTCTGCATGCGGTTCAGTATGTCTAATCCTCGGCGTCCTCTTGCTCTTTTAGTAGAGTCGGAAGAATCAGCGATGTGTTGTAGCTCGTTCAACACAAAACGAGGTACAAGCAATGTCCCTTCTATAAATCCAGTGGCGCAGATATCCGCAATTCTCCCATCGATAATCACGCTCGTATCCAAAATACGGGCCTGTTGTGGACTTTGGAGGCGATCCAGCACGAAGATGTTTATCTCCTCTACCTTTTTTGCGCCTATGACCAATCCTAAATAAGCCATAATTCCGGATAGAAGCACGTAAACCCAAGGTATTATAGCTTGATTCTCCTTGATTTTCCCAACGAAGTTCAGTCCGTGTGCTAAAAGAAGCGCTATGACTAAACCAATGATCATCCCACTCACACCACCCAGGATTACCCTGAGGTTGAGTTTTCTGATATCCTTTTCAAGTTTAATTACAAAGAGTGCTATTAACAACCCTGCAATGAATCCAATGGGTTTTGCCCACCAGCCCAACGTAGGGAACGGACTGGACGGGGATGAAAAATAAGCGATAAAAAAGCCACTAATAGAGCATGCCAAAACAAGAATTAAACGTATTACCACCCCTATTCACCTCCTTTCTTGGAATTTTCTTCTAAATAGCATGTTATTGTATTGAACTTACTCCTCTTTGGGTTAGTTTACAAGTGAATATTTGGGTAGGAATCTTACTAATTAACTCTTTAATATCGTTGCAATCTGGGGTTCATTGCAATGTGAAGATAGACTTTATATCCTGTTCTACCTTTTCCTCGTCAGAATTTGTTGCAATTGATATTTCTTTTACGAGAAGTTTTTTAGCTGTGTCTAACATTTTCCTCTCTCCGAAGGAGAGATTCTTGTCATTTTTCAGAATCGCAAGGTCCCGGAGAACCTTTGCAATTTCATAAACGGAACCTGATTTTATCTTTTCTAGATACGATCTGTAACGCTTATTCCAGGTTTGTTTATCAATAGTTACGTCTTTGCTTTTTAGAATCTCGTAAATTTTTGGTATTTCAGATTCAGATATGACTTCTCTGAGGCCTACAGATTTCGCACTTTTCACAGGTACCATTATCTTCATGCCATTTCCCATTATCTTTATTACATAAAACTCTTCTTTGTTTCCCATGATTTCCTTTTTTTCGATTGCTTCAATTACACCCACGCCTTGGGCTGGATAAACAGCTAAATCTCCTACCTTAAACATCCCCTAACCACCGAATTTTATTTATTTCGAATTAGCTATTTTATAATTAAAATCCAATAATTGTCAAGATCATATATACCTCTCTTTTATGTAATCCAGATCTCTATCCAAGCGTTCAGGCTCCCCGCTGCTGTAAGAATCTATTATATTTTTTATTCGCTGGTAGATGTATTTGTCGTTAATATCGGATAGTTTTCCCCATACCCCCATACGTCTTCCCACGCGGAACACCAGTCTATCCTCGGGGGATAAATCAAAGTATTTGTCAATAACCTCGATCATTTTTTCTTTGTCTCCCGGCAGTTTCCCCTCTATCTCTTCAAGAAGGTTAAGGATATGATCACTTACGACCCAACTTGTGATGCCTTCTAGTCTTGTTAGAAAATCTTTTATTTCCAGGAGTGTTTCATCCTCATTCAATTTTTCGAACTCTCCTTTCTGGAACTTCTCGTAAAGGGGAGTTCCCTTTACTATCTGGAGTGTTCTGAGTCTTATGAAATCGGGATTAATAGCATTTAGCACTTTTGCTGTGTCTGCAGCGTGGGCAGCGCTCCACGTTTTGCCACCAAGGCCAGGCATAACGTATTCCGAAAGTTCAATTCCTGCTTCTTTTATTTTTCTGCTCCCCTCAATGATTTCCCTTGCAGTTACACCTTTGTTGATAAAGTTAAGTACCTCATCGTTCCCGCTCTCCATCCCTATGTGGATTCGGGAAAGACCTGCGCTTTTTAAACGTTTCCACTCTTCTGTGGATTTCCGTGAGGCTGTTTTAGCACGGCAGTAAGATGTTATACGTTCCACGTAAGGGAAGGATGTTCTTATGTACTCAAGTATCTCTGCCAGATCGTCAGTTTTTATAATCGGGGAGTCAGCATCTTGAATGAATACAGTTTTTCCCCCTGAGTATAGCCAAAAACAGACGTATCTGTGAGGTTCACCGTACTTTTCTTCGTTAGTGTACACTCTCCTGAGAACGGAGTTGGTGATGTGACCACCTTCACCTATACTCCATGAGAGTGTTTTTATTTCATCAACTATAGCCTTCACGGTATCTATATCTCTTTTTATTTCCTGAACGGTACGTAGTTCAAAGCGTTGTCCTTTGTATGTATGGCAGAAGGCACATCTGTTCCACGGGCAATTTCTCGTTACTCTTATTAAGAGACTTTCCGATTCACTGGGTGGGCGAATTGGACCAACCTCAAAAGATAAATGACACAATTATTCATCCCTCCCTATCTTCGATATTTAGACTAATATAAAGTTATCCCGGCAAAAAGGAAAGGGGGTTTTGAGGTTTGTTGTTGTACCTTATTTCGAAGTGAATGAACGATTCTCCTTTTCTATTTGAGGGACTTGCTGTCCCTATTATCTCACCCTTTTTCACTCTCTGTCCTGTTCTAACTTTCAGATGCTTAAGGTGGGTGTAGACAGTAGCATAGCGTTCATCATGCTTAATAATAATGGTACCACCGAAGTCTTTAAGGAAATTTGAAAAGATTACTTTACCAGATGCAGCAGCATGAACCGAATTGTCAGACTGTGTCGTGATACAGATGTGGTTGTGGATGGTTCCATCTGGTTGGAGACCGTAACGGGATGTTACCTTCCCTTTGATGGGCCATATAAATTCTACCTTTCCTGGAGATTCCCGCCTCGTTTTATCAACCTCTGGTGTTATTTTTGGAGGTTTCTCTTCTGGTAGTTGTGTATGATGTTTATTTGATACCGCATCTGAAACAGCTTGTTTTTCCTTTGTATGAACTGTCGAATTTGTTTTCTTTGCTGTTACCACCTTCTTTGGGGTTTGGGGATCTTTTTTCTGTGGCTTGCCATTTGTGATACGACTCCCCGTTTGGGGTATGAAAAGTACCTTACCTTCCTTGAGTGTTTCTGTATTTTTGATTCTATTAATCCGGGAAATCTCTTCGGGACTTACGTTATAATTCTCTCCTATATCCTTCAGAGTTTCGCCGCTTCTAACCACGTGGTAAATTCCTTTTACATTTGAACTGCAGCAGGCGATAGGAACTGTGAAGATAACTATTAGTAAAGCTTTTGCGAATTTTGATATGATCTGATTGAAGTACTTGCTTTTCAAAGATTTTGCACTCATCAGAAAAGGGAAAGGTGGTTTTCAGCCTTTCCATCCGTATTCGCCTATAAGGTCCACGAAACGGCATCCACAGAGGTGTTCTTTAATTATATCATCGGAGTTTTCCGATTTTTTTGTTATCTTTATGAGCTCCTGCGAGAACCTTCCACCAACAGGGATGACCATTCTCCCCCCAGTGACCAGCTGTTCCACTAAGGTTTTGGGGATACGTGGCGCTCCTGCGGTGACTATTATCGCATCAAAAGGGGCTTCCTCTTTCCAGCCGAGTGTGCCATCCCCCACCCTTATAGCAACGTTATAGTAACCAAGCTGGTCGAGTATCTTTCTGGCTGCATTTGCCAGGGATGCAATTCTTTCAATACTGAATACGGAATCGCAGAGTTCAGCCAGAATAGCTGTCTGGTAACCTGAACCAGTGCCGATCTCGAGCACCTTTTCCTTCCCCGTGAGGGCGAGGGCTTCTGTCATTAGAGCAACTATATATGGTTGAGATATGGTTTGCCCTTCTCCAATTGGGAGGGGATTGTCGTTATAAGCTTGATCTGCAAGGGCTTCCTCAACAAAGAGATGTCGGGGAATTTTTTCCATTGCAGAAAGTACCCTCTCATCCCTTATGCCCCGGGCCCTGATCTGTGTTTCTACCATTTTTTGGCGCTGTTTTCGGAATCGGTCAATCATTATTATTTTTTTTCAATGTATCTCATTTTCGGTGGTATCTTATAAATCTCTTCTACTCTGTGGTGGCGTCGAAAACCCAGGGCCTCTCTCGTTACAATTAAATAGTAGTAGCGTAGTTTGGCGTATTCCCTCTGCTTATTGTATACTTGTATATCGCGATTAATCGCTTCGATTATCTTTCCCCTCAATTCTTTTACTTCTAGATCGCTATTCGCATGGATTTCTTCTAGCTTCTCGAGAGCTAGTTTTCTTTCCTTGATAATTTCTTCAATTTGTTTGAGCTTTAAAAGGGCTTCGTCTAATTTTGAACCTGTACGGCCGAGGACCTCCGCTTTTTCTTTTAGAATTTCTTCCTGGATTTTCTCCTCTGGAGACTTGTCTGTCATTTTACATTATGATTTTTTTAAGATTACTAACATTTTATAGTGGAACGTTCAACCCCAAAACTCATTCTTCACTCTTTTGGGGATCTGTTGTATTGCAAAATAAAACTTTGAGGAATCTTTGGTGGGTTATGGTGTCTTTTCACTCTAAGTGTGCAATGGCTGACGCAGTTAAAAGAGCTTACATGATGGGAGAAGAAGATGAAACGCTTGAGCCGCGGGTGCTCGTAGGGGATTCAGGTCCTTTAGGACGAGTTAGGGATGGTGACGCAGTTATTTTTTATAATATAAGAGGGGAGAGGGAGATAGAACTAACAAGGTGTTTTGTGGATAGAAATTTCGATGTTTTCCCCATTGTCAAGTTTAATGATCTACTATTCGCTACAATGATAGAGTATGCACCAGAGCTGCCAGTAGAGGTTATTTTCCCAAGCGAAGGGCCAATCTGTGAAACACTATGTGAAGTTTTGTCCATTGCCGGCAAGAGGCAGGTCAAGATCACGGAAGCCGAAAAGGCTATTCACATAGGTTATTTTTTTAATGGTAAGAGATGGGAACATTTTGAGGGAGAGGATCGAATTATAGTTCCTACGAGGAAGGATGTGGTTCTTTTCGATGAGGCACCAGAAATGTCTATTCATGGAATAATTGAGAAAACGTTAGGGGTCCTCGAAGATTCTATTTACGACTTTATTGTGGTTAACTTTCCGAATGTGGATGTAGTAGGACACGTGGAGAACAGAGAAGCGATTTTGAAGGCTGTAGAAGCGGTTGATAAAGCGACAGGTACACTTGTCGAAGCGGCAAAGCAACAGGGAGTATGGGTAGTCATAACAGCTGATCACGGTACCGTGGAAAAATGGTTATATCCCGATGGAAGTGTTGACACGGGACACACGGATAGTCCTGTACCGTTTATCATTGTCCCGCCCTCTGGTATTGTAGATGTCATACCTGAAGGGTCTCTGATTGATGTGGCTCCAACGGTTCTAAGCTTGTTTGGTCTTGAGAAGCCCCGCTTAATGACGGGTAGGTCGCTTATTAGAGGCTCCTACGGATGTTCTGGTTTTAAGTGTATTTTGATGATAATACTCGATGGATGGGGATATCGGAAAGGGAAAAAGGGTAATCTCATTGCATCCGCCCACACTCCTGTTATGGATCATCTCTTGAACAGCTATCCTTTTTCACTGCTTAAGGCAGCGGGCGAATATGTGGGACTACCCCCTGGCACTGTAGGAAATTCTGAGGCTGGTCATCTCCACTTGGGTGCGGGGAGAGTGATTCTATCGGACCGCCTCAAAATTGACAGATCGGTGGAGCGGGGTCATATTTACAAGAATGAAACCCTCAAGAGGATAATGGCTGCTGTAAAGGAAAGAGCATCGGCGCTACATCTTATGGGTATAGTTTCTTTTTTCAGTTCCCATGGTTCACTTAAACATCTTTATGCTCTGTTGGAAATGGCAAAACAGGAGGGTATTGAAAAAGTGTACATCCATGCTATGCTGGGAAGGAGGGGAGAGCTGCCAGAGAGTGGGACGCGGTACATCCGTGATCTGGAAATGTTTTGCAAAAAGATAGGTGTGGGTAAAGTAGTGTCCGTGATTGGTCGCTACTGGTCATTAGACAGGGAGGAGAATTGGGATCGTATTGAAAAGACGTACAGAATGTTAGTCTATGGTGAGGGTTTTCCCGTTTTTGAATCAAATTAAATTATCGAAGGGGTGAAACGGTGGAGTTTAAAGTTGGAAAAGCGGTGATTTCACTTGTTCAGGGTGATATTACCAAAGAGGAGACAGAGGCAATTGTAAACGCGGCAAATTCCAGCCTTGCTGTTGGTGGGGGGGTAGATGGAGCCATCCATCGCGCTGGCGGGCCGGCTATCATGGAGGAATGCAGAAAGATTGGAGGTTGTCCTACGGGACAGGCTGTTATTACCACTGGGGGGAATTTAAAAGCGCGTTACGTGATACATGCCGTTGGTCCCGTTTATCAAGGGGGGAACAAGGGGGAAGCAGAGCTTTTGAGTAGTGCCTATCGCTCGAGTTTAAAAATTGCGCAGGAGAGGAACCTTAAGAGCGTTGCATTTCCTGCTATTAGCACAGGAGCTTATGGCTATCCCGTGGATGAGGCAGCCCGGATCGCTCTTAAGACAGTTATTGAGTTTCTTAGGGAACACGAAGGTATTGAGCTGGTCAGGTTTGTTCTGTTTGATAAAAAGACGTACGATGTTTTCGTTTCAGAACTCTCAAAGTTGATTTGAAGGCAGGAGGTCATTTAGGGGACAACTTTCACATTTAGGTTTCTTATTGCAGTACTGTTTGCCTGTCTCTACGAGAAGGGCGTGGTATTGTTTGAAGAGCTGGGCATCTAGGGGCAAGTTTTCCGTAAATAGCAATTGAAGAGTTCTATAGGGTGTATTTTCTGGCATTATTTTGTGTCTATCCAGTATCCGTCGGGTATACGAGTCGATTACAAAAACTGGTTTCTCACCTGCATATAGAAGAATGCTGTCTGCTGTTTCGTCACCAATGCCTTTGATTTGGAGGAGCTTTGAGCGAAGAACAGGGGCATTTTCTTCAAACATCTTCTCTAACCTTCCTTCGTAGTGTTCGTAGAGCCAGTGCACAAAATTTTTTAACCTTATAGCTTTTACGTTGTAGAACCCGGCAGGGCGGATGAGATTTTTAAGCCTTTCGAGGGAGATATCCAGGAGTGACTGGGGGAATAAGACTTCGTGTTTCTTGAGATTTGTTATGGCTTTTTCCACGTTACTCCACGCGGTATTTTGCGTAAGTATAGCACCTACTATTATCTCTATTTTAGAGTCTCCAGGCCACCAGTGAAGATTTCCAAAGTGCGCATCCATCCTATTAAAGGCGACATTGATCCACCTTTTTATCTTTTGACTCTCTGACATGGTTCTGGAGAACCTCAAGAGGTCTATCTTTTCAGGACTACGTAGAAGGTTGCCGATCCTCTCTGTATGCGCAACATTACTGATTTTTTGGCCGCCGGTTTTGATATCTCCCGGTTGTATTCTTTTGTGGAATTAACTTTCACTTTGTTCACTTCAAGTATGACGTCACCAGGTTGGATTCCCACTTCGTCTGCGATACTGTGCCTTTTCACTTTGACTACAACTACTCCACTTTTTCTAGAGATGCCGAAGTATTGGGCGATTTCCGGTGAAATGTCCTCCACTATTAATCCCAAATCATCCTTTGTACCCTTAGAGATAACTAATTCAGGGTGTTCCGGTCTTTCGGCCACCACAACGTTCACTGTGAGTTCCTTACCATCCCTAAGTACTTTGACGTTTATAGTTTCACCAACACGACAAGATGCGATTATTAAAAGCAATTCGTGGGAATTTTTTATTTTTTTGCCGTTGATCTCTGTAACTATATCTCCGGCTTTCAAGCCGGCCCGTTCGGCTGGCTCACCTTGAAAAACTTCCGAGATTATTGCACCTCTGTTTTCTTTTAGATTTAAGGCACGGGCTATGTCATCGGTTACATCCTGGACTGAAATGCCGAGCCAACCGCGGGTCACTTTGCCCTTCGATTTCAAGTCCGCAAGGATGTTCTTTGCCATGTTTATGGGGATCGCGAAACCTATGCCCTGGGCATTGGCGACTATCGCTGTGTTGATACCTACGACCTTACCTTCCATGTTAAAAAGTGGACCCCCGCTGTTTCCGGGGTTAATGGAAGCATCGGTTTGAATAAAATCATCGTACGGTCCTGCTCCAATTACGCGCCCTTTAGCGCTTACTATGCCGGCTGTAACTGTGTGTTCTAGACCGAAGGGATTTCCGATGGCGATTACCCACTCACCTACACGGAGTTTATCCGAGTCTCCCAATTCTGCTACAGGCAACGTCTCACGAGGCTTGATTTTTATGAGAGCTATATCTGTTTTGGAATCACGGCCAATGATCTTGGCCTCGTATTCCTGTCCGTTAGACAGTTTTACAATTATTTTGTCAGCTCGCTCCACAACGTGATTATTCGTGAATATGTATCCATCGGAGCTTATGATGAATCCTGAACCTAGACTGTGTTGTTTGAATTGACGTCTAGGTACGTCGCCAAAAAACCGTTCGAAAAATTCATCGCCGAAAAAGAATTTATCAAAAGGGAAATCCCAGAAAGGAGAAGGGTAACGGCGTTCCTTTATGATCTTGGTTGTGCTTATATTTACCACCACAGGCTTTACTTTTTCGGCGAGATCGGCAAAAGACAGGGGCCTGCTACTGTCCCCAGATATAGCCGAAGCTGACTGAACATCAGGGCCTACTGGAGTCTGGAAGGTTGATCGGAGAACCTCAACAAGGGACACAATAGTGAACCCAACGAGGCACGCCAGTAGAAACATCAAAAAGGTAGTTTTTTTATTGCGCTGAGACATACTGTTATTTTCCTCACCAGCAGATAAATATATTTAAACAAAATATATGCACGTTACTTGGCATGTCAAATACTCATATATTTGTTTTCATTTTTCTCGAACCACTGGGTTAGTAAGACTACCAAGGTGTTCGATCGATACCGTCACTGTATCCCCCTCTTTCAGAAAGACGGCTGGTGTTCTCGTGAAACCTACGCCTTCGGGAGTTCCTGTGAGAATGACGGTTCCTGGAAGCAGGGTTAGGGAACGACTCAAGTCTGATACAATCGCAGGGATGGAGAACAAAAGTTCGGCTGTGGAGGCATCCTGCATAACCTTTCCGTTTAGTATTGTTTGAATTCTCAAATTGTGAATATTTTCTATCTCGTCTTTAGTAACAAGGAAAGGACCTAAGGAACAAAAGGTATCAAAACTCTTACCCCTAGTCCACTGTCCCTCCTGTTTTTCGAATTGCCAATCTCTTGCACTAATGTCATTTGCACACGTAAATCCCAAAACATAATCCATTGCTTCCGAAGGATTTACGTTTTTTGCACGCCGGCCTATAACGACAGCCAGTTCACCTTCGAAATCTACCTTTTCCGGGCCAGCCAATGGGAGTAATATGGGGTCATTGTGGCCGATGACGCTGGTTGTGGCTTTCATGAATACAACTGGACTTACAGGCTTAGCTGTGCCTGTTTCTTCCGCGTGTTTTCCGTAACTGAATGCCAGGGCAAACACGTTAGGAGGTAGCACGGGGGGTAGCAACTTTGTTATACTATATTTTTTATTTGTTACCTTCCAATCCCCGAAAATGTCACCTTCGATGATGTATGCGTATCCCGGATTTTCTGGATCAACTGTTCCCAAGAATACTTTACTCTTTGATTCAAAACGGCATATTTTCATGTTCGTGTGCCCTATAGATGGTTTTTCCAGTTTCGTCAATGAATTCTTAGGTGCCGTTTGCCAATCGAGGGGCGATATGGTAATGATTCATAAATTATTTGGTTAAGTTGGGGTCTGGCGTAGTGAGAGACTTGATTGAAAATGTGGGAAAGGGGGCTATAAGCTTCGGCCAATTATGGTACGAAACCTTCTTTTTTTCTATTTTAGTTTTGCGCCGAATGATATCGCCTGGAACGTATAATAGTGCTGTTTGGATGGTGTTGATTAACCAGATTTACTTTACTTCTATCCAGATTTTGCCGCTTTTTTTATTTGTCTCTGTCATTTTTGGGATTGTTTTTATTGGTTTTCTGGGACATTATCTGAGGGAGATAGGGCTCTTTGGATTTTTTGGTCATATGTTGATGGTTTTCGTCGTTAGGGAGTTTGCACCGTTTATTACTGTCTTGCTTGTTGCCCTTCGTTCAGGGTCGGCTATCAATACGGAGATGGCGGTTATGAAGGTCAACAGAGAAATAAAATCTTTGGAGTTATTTGGTATTGATCCTCTGAACTACCTCTACGTGCCTCGAGTATTGAGTGGGATAATTTCCATCTTGCTCCTCAGTGCTATATTCTCCATAGTGGTCATTGTCAGTGGTATCTTCTTTTCGAATGTGTTTTTCGATATGAGTATAAGCGACTATACTTCCATATTGGTGGAATCGGCGTCTTTTACCGATATTTTGGTGATGTTTGTTAAGTGCGCCATCTTTGGATTTTTTATAGTTTTGATTCCCCTTCGTTTCGGTTTGCAAGCAACCCAGGAGTTGACCAGTATTCCCATTTCAGTGTTGAATGGTATGATAAATGTGTTCATTGCAATAGTTTTTATTGAGGTGTTCTCATTAATTCTCGGATCCTTGCTAGAAAAGTTGAGCTGAAGCTTTTTGACAACGAAGAGTCTCTGGATCAGGCTCTTAAGGAGATTTTAGAAGAAAGACCGCCCAATCTTGGTCTGGTGTCACTGGACGCGCCTCTTATTTCTAATCTGAATGTGATTGACAATATCGCACTTATCCTTCAGTATCATGGGAAAATGTCCCAGAAGCACGCGTATGCGGAGGTAATGAGATATCTTGCGGTTTTAGGTTTAGAGGGGATTGCGGGAATACGCAACAGTTTCCTGAATGACAGGGAGAGATTCGCTGTGATGTTACTGAGGGCTGTTATGGTTCATGAAAATTACGTAGTGATCGATAGGCCTTTTAAAATAATGCCCAGTTTGGTTGATTGTAGATATGTTATTGAGTTACTAAAAAAAATCGATGATCGACTGCATAGGTGTTTGATTATGGATTATTCATGGAACGAGGGCCGATACATGGGGATTGAAATATGTCCAGAGAGCTAAAGGTAGGACTGTTTGTTGTCGTCACGTCGGTTCTTATAGTAGCTGGAGTTGTTTTTATGGCTTACAAAAAGGGTCTTTTCCAGGCAGAGATAACCTATCATCTTGCATCCAGAACGGGCAGCGGGTTGACTGTAGGAATGCCCCTTATGTTTTCAGGATTTAAGATAGGTAAGGTTGTCAACCTGGAACTGAATGATCAGGGCATCGTAGTGGTAACTATTCGAGTTCCCTCCCAGCATAAGAAGTGGTTACGCAAGGACAGTAAATTCATTTTGGAAAAACCGCTGATCGGATCACCACAGTTGAAGGTTGTTACAGTAAACATGGACAGCCCTCTTCTTTCCGCACATGAGGTGCCCACAATATATGAAGTGGACGATATCAATGATGCAATAAAGAAGTTTCAACCGATAATCGAGAAAGTTACGCTTATAACAGAACATATCGAAAGGATAACGGCATCCTTAGCTGATCCCCATGGTGATGTGCGTAAGATTCTACGCCATTCGGGTGAGGTTACAGAGGCACTTGCTCAGAAAAAGGGACTTGTGGATTTTGTACTAGGTGAGAAGGAAAGTGTTGAAGCTGTTCATGCCACGCTACGTAATGCCCGCACTATCTCTGAACAGGTAAGTGTCTTGTTAAAGAAAACGGATGAAGAGATTTACGGGAAAGAAGGGGTTATTTCTATTGTCATTAAAGTTCTTAAGGAGGTCACTGTCAATCTTACCAAGTTGGGTAGGGTGATGGATAACGTTATTAAAATAAGTGGGGACACCGCAGAGGCGACAAAGGATCTAAAACTGTTGAGACATGAACTGGACATAACGGTGAATTCATTGAACGAGCTTATAAATGAGCTCAACCGAAAGATACCGTTCAAATTGGAACCGGAGATAAAGTTGCCATGAATGTTTCTCCATTGAAATCTACAGGTTTTTTTTGTGATCTCATAAGATTCTTTTTTTTAGTTTTTTTGTCGTTTTCGCTTTATTCTTGTGGAGGAGGTCGGGAGGTACCCAGTTGGACCGTCGCGGGGTACAATTATCTTGAGGGTTTCAAGAAGAGTTACATGGGGGGGAATGAGGATCATGCGGATTTGTACTTCCGTCGGGCACTTGAGGAAATCAAGAAAAGTGGTGATTTGGAAACGCTAGCCAGGGCCTTTCTTATACGTATGGCGCTTCAGCGGGCTGTTTTGTCTAGGGTGGAAACTGAAGAGTTTGTTAAGATCGCGGAACTTTCTCCCAACGAAAGAAACGAAACTTATTTTTATTTTCTCCTGGGGGAGACGGACAAAGTAAAACCTAATCTTCTTCCCGGTTATTACATAACTTTTTTCGAAGCTCTTTCTAAACCCGACGCTCTTCAAGTGGTTCGGAGTGTGGGTTCCATAGATGACCCTCTTTCCCGTTTAGTTGCCTGTGGGATTGCCGTGGAGAAAGGAATTGTGTCAGAGGACCTTCTAAAAATTGCGATCAACACTGCTTCCCATATGGGATGGAAAAGGGCTCTTGTCTCATATATGAAGTTCACGGTTGATTTTTACGAAAAGAGGGGCAAGAAAGAGCAGGCGGAGAATGTCAGGGCGCGGTTGAAAATCATCGAGAAGTAGATTTGGAAGTTACCAATCAACACACACGGCAGTACTTAGTCCAAGAAGTCAAGGTCCATGAGTCGTCTTTATAATAGGGCAAATCCGGCACAGTAATACCGCATTTCAAAGCAAAGTATCGATGAAAGGCGAGGGATTCTGTCATTTCTGGATGAAACACTGTTGCTAATGCTCCTTCTGATTCTGCAGCGGCTATGTAATCTTCCAACTGTAAGAGGACCCGCACACCAGGACCTACAGCTTTAATTTTGGGAGCTCTGATGAAAGTTAGAGGGATTGGTTCATCGGATACAGCAGGGATACTGGCGTAGGTGAAGAAACTGTCCAGTTGGCTCCCGAAACTATTTCTCTCCACCACTATGTCCATTAAGCCAAGATAAGGTTTTTCGCCTATGATAGATGTGGCGATAATTATGGCACCCGCACATGTCCCCCACACCTTCATACCTTTGTTGAAAGCTTTTTTAATAACTTCGTCGAGGCCAAAAGTTTTCAAAAGTCGCCCGATACAGGTGCTTTCACCGCCCGGTATTATAAGCCCC
Source organism: Syntrophales bacterium (assembly GCA_026417625.1). Classification (NCBI taxonomy): domain Bacteria; kingdom Pseudomonadati; phylum Thermodesulfobacteriota; class Syntrophia; order Syntrophales; species Syntrophales bacterium. The sequence goes on from JAOACW010000003.1 coordinate 46,455, forward strand.
TTCAGTCCTTCGAAATCAGCGGGTTTTTTTACCCTGATATTTCTTATACTTAGGCGGTCCAGATGGTCCAAATGTTCAACTACGTCTCCCTGGAGATCAAGCACGCCAATCATAACAATTACCACCCTCGGGTCGCGAGTCTTTTTTCTTCGGGTATTGTTTTGATTTCCAGTCCAAGCATTGGATCACCCAAATCCATCGAAACTTCAAGCAGCTTCTGTGGATCGTTGTAATACGCTGTGGCTTTTACAATAGCTTCAGCTCTTTTTGCGGGATTGGCAGATTTGAAGATTCCAGAACCCACAAAGATACCGTCACAACCCAACTGCATCATCAGTGCGGCATCGGCAGGCGTGGCTATACCACCCGCTGCAAAGTTCACAACGGGCAGTCTGCCCAGTTCTCTTACCTGAAGTGCTAACTCATAGGGTATTCCGTTCTCTTTGGCGTATCCCATGACTTCTTCTTTTGACATCACTCTCAATTGGCGGATTTCACGATTTATGGTCCTTATATGGCGTACCGCTTCGACGACATTGCCCGTTCCAGCTTCTCCCTTCGTCCTGATCATTGCGGCACCTTCAGCGATTCTTCTTAGAGCTTCACCAAGGTTGCGAGCACCACAGACAAAAGGAATGGAGAATTTTGTCTTGTCAATATGGCACTCTTCATCTGCAGGTGTTAGTACTTCGCTTTCATCGATGTAGTCTATTTTTAAAGCTTCAAGTATCTGTGCTTCCACAAAATGTCCTATTCGCACTTTGGCCATTACCGGTATGGAAACCGCCTTTTTGATCTCCGCTATTAGCGCTGGATCAGACATTCTAGCTACGCCCCCCTGAGCTCTGATATCCGCAGGCACCCTCTCCAGCGCCATCACCGCCACTGCTCCGGCTTCTTCAGCAATTTTTGCCTGCTCTACGCTGGTGACGTCCATTATGACACCACCTTTTAACATCTGGGCAAGCTGTATGTTTAATTCGTGTCTCTTTTTACTATCCACTATGGTTTTAGCCTCCTTTTCGGGGTTTTTTATAAATTTATGACAGGATAGTTTGAGCGTCAAGATTATTTGTTGTGGAAAAAATCAATTAATTCTCAGGACTTTTGCTCCCCTGATGCTACCTTTCTTCAAATCCCATATAGCTCTGTTAGTTTCTCCGAAGGGATACACTTCTACTTCAGGTTTAATGGGGATCTGTGAGGCAATAGATAAAAATTCTTCAATGTCTTTCCGAGTTACGTTAGCTACGCTCTTTATCTGTTTCTCCATCCAGAGGTGTAGAGGATAGGTAAGGCTCAAGAGTACGTGCTTATCTGTGTCTTCTTTTCGGATGGCGTTTATAATGAGACGACCACCTGGCTCCAGATTTTCCAGGGCTTTCAGGACAGGTGTCCACGCAGGTGTTGTGTCGATTATGGCCTTCAATGGCTCCGGAGATTTTTCTTCTGTGTGGCCAGTCCATACAGCTCCCAATTCTTTTGCAAAAACCCTCTCTCTGGGATTCCTTGCGAATACAAAAATTTTTGTATCGGGTAATAGGTACTTTGCCAATTTGACAACCAGATGGGCAGAAGCGCCGAAGCCCGTTAACCCCAGATGCTCGCCATTTTTTATACCTGTAAGGCGTAGAGATCTATATCCAATGGCACCGGCGCAGAGCAGTGGTGCAGCCTCTTCATCTGTGTATATTTCGGGAATAAGGTATGCGAAATCTTCAGGGACGGACATATACTCTGCGTACCCACCGTGTTTATCTCTTCCAGTAGCAATGAAGGATGGGCAAAGGTTTTCTTGCTCTGACATACAAAAAGAACAGGTTTTGCATGCAGAGTATATCCAACCTACCCCTACTCTTTGACCAACTGTGAAGCGGTTTACCTTTGCCCCCCGGAAAACCACCCTTCCCACTATTTGATGACCGGGAACTACGGGAAGATAGGGTGGTGGAGTACGTCCCTCAATTTCGTCCAATTCAGTATGGCAGACACCACATACAGATATTTTTATAATGATATCCTTTTCGCCAGCTACTGGTTCCGGTAAATCTACCTGTAGGAGAGAATTTTCATCTACTGTTTTGATGCGCTCAATTACATACGCTTTCATATTGATTACCAGTTTAGGCGCACCTTAATATCTTTTTCAGCAAGATACTTCTTTATTTCGAAGATTGTATACATTTTGAAGTGCACGATTGATGCCACTAAAGCGGCATCAGCTTTACCCTCCGTGAGGATTTCTGCGATGTGTTCAGGTCTGCCTGCTCCACCTGATGCTATTACGGGTATCTTCACGGTATCAGAGATCATACGGGTAAGTTCAACATCGTAGCCTTCTTGTGTTCCGTCGGCATCTATGGAGTTCAAACAAATCTCTCCAGCTCCTCGGGATTCCCCTTCCTTTGCCCATTGCAGGGCATCCTTACCTGTGGATGTCCGTCCACCGTGGATGTATATTTCAAATCCCGAGGGGATGGATTTTGAAGGGGGGACCCTTTTCACATCCATTCCGAGAACGATGCACTGACTTCCAAACATACGTGCACCCTGATTTATAAGCTCTGGATTTTTTACTGCCTCTGTATTTATACTTACTTTGTCTGCCCCTGCTAGTAGTACAGCTCTCATATCCTCGATGGATCCGATTCCTCCACCTACTGAAAAAGGAATAAATATGGTTTCGGCGACACGCTCGACCATATCGAGCGTTACCTTTCTGCCTTCGGGGGAAGCGGTAATATCGTAGAAGACTATTTCATCAGCCCCTTGTTCGTAGTACAATTTTGCAGCTTCTACAGGATCACCGATATCTACGTTGTTTTTAAATTTTATCCCTTTCGTAAGTTTACCATCCCTTACATCTAAGCAGGGTATTATTCTTTTACTCAACATCAGTTCCCTTCCATTTGCTGAAATTAGATAAGAGATGAAGTCCCCACCGCCCACTCTTTTCAGGGTGAAATTGAACGGCGGCAAGGTTTTTTCGTCTGAGGGCAGAACAGAATTTAACGCCGTAATCAGTTATGCCTATTACTGTTGCAGCATCTTCTGGTTCAGGGTGGTATGAATGTGCGAAGTAAAATTCCGTCCGGTCCGGTATTCCTGAAAATAGAGGATGTTGCTTTTGAAGATGAACTGCATTCCAGCCCATGTGAGGCACCTTTATGTCCCCGCCAGGTGATTGGAGTCTACGCACCGTTCCCTCGATGAGGCCAAGGCAAGGTGTGTGGTTTTCCTCGCTTCTTTCAAGGATGATCTGTGAACCAAGACATATACCGAGAATTGGTTTCCCCTCCCAAAACCACTGGTAAATCCACTTGGCTAGACCTGTATTCTCTAAATTTTCCATGGCTTGTCCAGCGGCTCCCACACCAGGAATAATTATTCTTTCACATTTATCCAGAACTTGCCCCTCGTGGGATATCACGTAGGACAACCCTAGATAATCTAAGGCGTTAGATATACTTTTGAGATTACCCGCCCTGTAATCTATGACACCGATCTTGTATGACCCGAATATTTTATTCCTTGCCACGAATTGCGCCTCTTTAATTCTTTATCTATGCTATTTAGGACATCCATCTTATTTACAGCCCATTGGGGACCAAGAAAAATATCTTTGTACCCATCTGCTGTGAGGCGTTGGATAACCATTGTCGGTGGAAGTATTTCAAGAATATCGCATACAGTGTCAATGTACTCCCTTTTGCTCATCAATGATATTTCCCCATTTTCATACCAATCACCGAGTTTTGTCCCTTTAAGTGCTAACAACGAATGAATTTTAATACCGTCTATGGGGAGAGAAGCGATAACCTTCGCAGTTTGTAGGATATCATCCCTTGTTTCTCCAGGTAGTCCCACGATTATATGAACGCAAATATGAATACCCCGACCTGCTGTGCGCATTATAGCGTCTATGAAAGTTGCAGCGTCGTGGCACCTGTTGATCAGAGTAAGGGTCCTGTCATGAATGGATTGTAGGCCATATTCAACCCATACGTGGTATTTTTTTGCGTAACTTTCTAATAGATAAAGTACTTCTGGTTGAACACAATCCGGCCGTGTGCCTATGGAAATACCTATGACATTCTCTTGATTCAGCGCTTCGTCGTACAGTGCTTTCAAATGTGTGAGGGGACCGTAGGTGTTTGTAAAAGTCTGAAAATAAGCGATGAATTTCCCAGCCTGTTTGTGTGCTGAGTAGTAAGCTTTACCTTTGGCTATTTGATCAGTAATCGAAGGTAGAGGACCTTTCTGTCTCAATTGGGATCCTCTGCCATCACAGTAAACACACCCTCCCCATCCTACCTTTCCATCTCGATTCGGGCATGTAAATCCAGCGTCGATGGGAAGCTTGTAGACGTTGCAACCGAATTTGTTTTTCCAGTAACTTTTCAGGTCGTAGTAACGCTTGCTGTTATTCCAGAATGAAGGACGAGTGTCGTTTTTTTCACTTTTATTAACGGTTATTTTTATGTTTTCACCTGGGCGTTCGTTCATGGTTGTTAGAAATCAAACAGATAATTCTCCATTCGGATTCTATCTTTGCTAATGTATATCCCTTCGTTTTTCAGAAGCCAAAGCTTCATATCCTTCCCGGCACTGAACCCACCGATATAACCATTAAAGTATACAACACGATGACAGGGGATTACAATAGGAAAGGGGTTTTTTGCCAGCGTTTGCCCAACTGCCCTGGATAGGCGCATGTCTCCTAGATGTTTGGCAAGAGTTCCGTAGGTGATCACTTTACCTCTGGGAATAGTAGTACAGGCCATAAATACTTGTCTCTGAAACGGGCTACATATGTCGTAGTGGAGCAAATGAAGGGGAAAATTGACGTCTTGTCCCTGGAAGTATTGTTTTAGTGTTTCGCACAGCGACATAAGATCTGTCGGTATATTTTTTTTTACTGGTATACGTGTCACATAGTTGTCTACCTCACTTTTGGAGGGAAGTACTAGGCGGATCACTTTGGTTAGATTTTCCTTCTGGAACCACAGAATTGAGAGAGAACCCTTGAGGGTGTCAACGTTCAAGCGGTAAATTTTTTGAGGTGATTTTTTGTTATAAGATTCAAACAGGAATAGGGACATTATTTTGAACTAGCGATCAGTAAATATGGGGAATACCTACTATCGAGGTGTTCTTCTCGAATGTTTTCATACTCTTCGCAAAAGATATTCCAGATGAAATTCAGCGCATCTTTTAATGAATTTTTCTCCATCTCAGAATATTCGTAGGCTCCCTCCATTAAGGCAGTTATGAAATGTTCGCGGAATTCGTCCATTCTATAGGGTGGTGCGGACTGCCCCTTCCTGACTATTCGGAAGAATTGCTGGGCTTCCTCAATGCTCAGGGGATCCTCTTTTGCTTTTTTGCCCAAAATGCTCCGTGCCCAGCGGTTGAAAATAAGGGGGTAAAAGGTTCTGTAAAGTTTGCGTGCTTCACTCTGGGTTATGGAAAGTGTCATTCTGGATAATAGTTTGTCAAGTGCCTGTATCTGCCTGCATCTATGCCGTGCCGAATCGATTTCCTCTTTACTTTGAAAGTCACGGTGCAATTCTTTGTTTTTCTCAATTGTGTAAAAGAGGGGTCGTATTGCAAGAAGCCCATTTAGCGTTTCTTCCCAGGGTTTACCCCAGAAATCAATGTTCCACCCCATATTGTGGAACCAGCTTTCACGGCGCCAGTTCTTTATTTCTCTTTGCAGTTTAACGGCGAAACCATAACCTACTCTGAATAGAGAGATTATATTGTGAATTTTCAAAAGCAACGCCGCCTCATCCTCGTCTTTGGAGAGAAATTCTAAGGCAATATTGAGGTATCCACTTGCCCTCTGACAGTAGAAACTTAGGATTTCACGATCTTCAACTTTAAAGCCATCGGCCGCAATTAGACTGTTGCAGAGATTGGAAAATTCAAGGCGGAGACGGTCTACGATTAGTGAGTCTTCTATTTTTTGTATTGCTTTAGTTAGAAGAGTTTTGCCACGAATATGCGCTAACGGTAATACTGGAACCGATGTTGCTTCTTCTGTCGACGTTAATCTACCAGGTAGTACTGATGAAGATTCTCTTTGTAACTCGTGAGGTTCCATAGGGGCATAAACAGCGAGTGCCTCTTCATAGGGCACGAAGCCATATTCTGCGAGTCTTGAATTCCTCATGCGGTAGAGTTCCTCTTCTGATTCTGCTGGGATAACAGAGGCTAGTGCAAGAAGAAATTTTTGGTATCCAATGTGGTTTTTATGAGCAAGTAAGCTTAAGAGATATTCAATCCGTTGTTGATCATCATCTTTAATGGATCGGATGTAGTACCTTCCATCTAACGTGAAGTATCCTTCAGGGATAACAGCTTCAGCATCATCGTCTACTATAATTACATGGGCACGTCGAACGAGAAGTAAGGAAAACAGAGTGCCACCCTCACTTAAGATCCAATCGGCCAATCTTTCCGGATCGGCATCACCGAGACAGCTCAACCAGGAGAGGGTTTTGTCATGGTTTATGAGGTCTTTGTCCCAGATCTCGAGGTCTAAAAGGTATTGCCATTGTTCCTCTGAGGCGAGTTTTAAGATTATGGCGGAGTCTTCCATTCCCACTTTTTTGATCATCCAGTAGAAATCTTCAGCAGGCAATTGTCTAACAACTTCTTCGGGATTGTCATGTTTCAGTAACCGGTTCAAAAGGGTACTCCCCGAGAGGGATAAAATGTCCTTCTGTAAAGCCCGTATACCAACTTTTTGTTGAATTGGACGTTCCGAGTTTCCTCTTACTTTCTTCCTTTCTGCTTTTTTTGGCATTTCGATTTCTTTCTAGTTTTCCTTAATAACCCAGAGGAGGACGTGGATTTTGGAGACACATTTCTACAAGTTCTGTAATCTTCGCAGTGCCCGCGCAAACTACAGTGTCTGCTCCTCCCCAGTATATTTTTAATGTTCCATCGTCTTCAGGAACAGCTCCGCAGGAGAATACCACATTATGAACATATCCCGTTATCTCCCAAGGATCCTCAGGTTGCAGTACCCATTCATCTGCCACGCCTATTAATCGCGAGGGATCTTTTAGATCGTGTAATGCTACGCCCATTCTATATATGGAACCATCCATTGTTTTGAAAACTCCGTGGAACAAATTAAGCCATCCCTTTTCCGTTTTAATGGGTGTTGCTCCTGGACCTACTTTCATTTCATCCCAGTGGTACCTTAGAGGTTTTATGAGAATCTTTGAATCCCCCCAGTGAATAAGATCGGGGGAATAAGATATCCATATGGACCACGGTGAAACCTCCGTATGAGGTCTGTCAAGACGAATGTATCTGTTGCCTATTTTTTCTGGAAAGAGTACCACATTACGGCAGTCAGCTTGGGTAATAATGGCTATGCGTTCCAAGTTTTCAAAATCTTCAGTTGCGGCAAGTACAACACGGATCCCATGCCTGGAGTAAGCGCTATACGTAATAAGATATCGTCCTTCCATGAAACATATGCGTGGGTCTTCAACCCCATATTCTTCATAGGTAGCGAACGGCTCCTCCTCTGCGGGTATAATAAATGGTTTTTCACTAACTCTGAAGGAAAACCCATCTTCACTCTCTGCCAGTCCGATGATTGAGCGGCCATTGCGGAGGTGGGATCTAAAGAGCATGATGTATTTACCGTTGTACTTTGTAACCCCGGCGTTATGTACCGTTTCTACCGGGTAAGGAACATCGTGTTTCGTGAGAATGGGATTTTTATTGTATCTTTTTATAACGGCTTTTTCAGGCCCTCCCATAATCATCCTCAGCTCTCTCAATGTCGTCTTCTCCAAAGTAATCACCCGTTTGTACCTCAATGAACACGAGTTTGTCCTTCCCGTTATTTTGTATCCTGTGCCATGCTCCTACGGGGATATTTACCGCGTCACCTGGGGACATAGATCTTTCAGTACCATCGATGGTTACTGTGCCACTTCCTGAGATAACATACCAGTGTTCGGAACGGAATTTGTGTCTCTGATAACTTAAACGCTCCCCTGGGTATACTGTAATTCTTTTGACTTTATGGTATGAATGGTCGGACAGAATTTCATAGAACCCCCACGGTCGGTGGTCCTCTCTTTTTCTGCATTCCAGGATTTTCTCGTACACTTTAATGTAGTCATTTACCATCCTATCCACACTGAAACGTTCTTCTACCCAGAGACGGCATTGGCTCCTATCGAGGTACTGGACTAGGGGGACTTTTTCTAGCATCTCATCCACATTGGTTGTCAGAAACCCGGTGACACCATCAACAATCACCTCAGGCATACTACCTCTGTTGATGGCGATAACTGGTGTTCCGCAGGCCATTGCTTCTACTACAGAAAGACCAAACGGTTCATTGAAGTTTATGGGGTGTAAGAGCGCATAAGCACCTCCAAGGAGACGATCTCTCTCCTGGGGCCCTGCACTACCAACGTAAACTATATCTATACCATTTAGTTTTGGTTTCACGTAGAGGTTGAAATAATCTTCATCCTGAATGATTCCTGCTATGATGAGTTTAAACCCAGTTTTTTCTGCGATTTCTATACATTCCCTCGTTCCCTTTTCGTGGTGAATTCGACCAAAAAAAAGGAGATAATCTCCTGGATCTTTCTGAAATGTGAATTTTGTTAGATCTATACCATGATGAATTGTGGCGATGTAATCAAGGGAAGGGTGTTTATCAGCCTCACTGATAGCGACGTAGAATGTTTTATTATTGTATTTTTGGTAGACAGGCAAGATCTTCGGGGAGGAAAAACCATGGATAGTGGTAACCACGGGTGTACCTGTTAGTCCGGAGTATGTGAGAGGCAGAAAATCGAAATGATTGTGGATTATATCGAATTCATTACTCCTTTCAAAAACCTCCGATATATGTAGACATTCCCATACTTTTGGTAAAATTGATTTGTCTTCTTCGTATCCCCGAGGGCATACGCTCACCAATTTCCCCTTTGTTTGGGAATCACCTGTGGCAAATAGTGTCACGTCTATGCCTTTTTCTACAAGACCCTCTGTGAGTAGAGAAACTACGTATTCCCAGGGACCATAATGTCTAGGAGGAGTTCTCCACGCTATTGGTGCCAACATTGCAACTTTCATTGAGGTACCCTTAACCCTGTTGCGCTAAATAATCCAGTAAGTCCGATAGTTTGGCGGTCGCAAGAGAAATGCTTTTGTCTGCCCCTCCATAATATAAGCGGATTTCGCCGTCCGTCAATATCCAACCACAGGGAAACACAACTTTATCGACATCTCCTACCATTTCATAAGGCTCTTCCGGCGCAAATATCCATTCATCTGTTCTGGCAAGAACTCGGGTAGGGTCCTTCAGATCGAGAAGAGCAAGTCCTAGACGATAAATGCAACCACTCACCGTGGTTTTCACTCCGTGGTATAATATGATCCATCCTTTTTCGGTTTTTATGGGAGGGGGGGATAGTCCGATTTTTCGCGCATCCCACCAAGCACCTTCTCTTGCCATGAGAAGAACCTTGTGTTTACCCCAGTGGATTAGGTCTGGAGAATAGGAAATCCACATATGTGCCCCTAGACTTGGAAATGTTGATACAGGACGGTGGATCATAATCCAGTTCCCGTTTATTCTTTCCGGAAAGAGAGCGGCGTCTTTGTTTTCCGGAGGTAGGATTACGCCGTGTCGCTCGAAGTTATTAAAGTCTTTTGTTGTCGCCAGAGAAACCACAGGGCCTAGGCGAGAGTATGCTGTGTAAACAATTGCCCAGCAGTTTTTTTCTTTAAGGTAGGTAATTCTCGCATCTTCAATCCCCCATTCCTCTTCAGGATGTCTTTTGGGATCAGGTATCAATGTGGGTTTAGGGTCTATCGCCCAGTTTTTTATGCCGTCTTGGCTCCTTGCTGCAGTAAAATGAGAAATACCACGTCGGTCCTCCACCCTCATTAAAAGGAGAGTGGCTCCGTCGACAAGTGTAGCTCCCGCGTTGAATACTGAGTTTGCTGAATATGGAAGATCATCTACCTGTATTATAGGATTTCCAGGATATCTTACGAACAGCTCTTTCTTCGTGTACTTCATGTTAATTTTATACTTCTTTACTTTTAGAGAACTACCGAGTATTAGACATTTGGTAATAACTCAGAACTCTGATTCCAACTCCACAGGTTTGCCCGTTTTTACAGCTTTGTTGGCGAGTTCGTAAGCCTCATTGTACTTCTTTGCGATTACTTCCCAGGAGACAACGTTTTCGAGGTAATGTTTTAAATTTTTTCTGAGCTTCAGGCGGAGTTCCTCACATGAGGCTAGGAGAACGATTTTATCCTTTAGCATTTCTCTATTTGTGAACAAGAGTCCTCCTTCGCTTTCAATTGTTTGTGCCGTTAAACCTTCCATCGGGGCTGTTGTTATGTACGGCCTGTTGACCGATATTATTCGCGCTAATGTTCCGGATTGTGTTTCATCAACCGTGGGTAGTACTACAAAATCACAAACTGCTATCATTTTGTAGTAATCGTCACCACGGGGTATGAATTCTCTGTAGTGGGCAATGCCTTTTTTCTCCAGGTATTTTAGTTCTTGTGTCCAGACTTCGTAATCGCTTCGATGTGCGGGATCGCGCATAGCTCCCGCCGCCAATAAATCCCAGTCTTTACCCGTTTTTTCTTTCAGAATTTGGTAAAGTTCCTCCCACATTTTCAGTAAGATGTCCCATCTTTTATTCGACTGTATCCATCCTACCATGCCCACTATATTCTCTGCCATTCCTACTAGATCCAGTCCGAGTTCCTTTCTAAGAAGAGGGATTTCTTCGTCGCTCCACTGTTTATCAGGTCGAGCCCCGTGAGGAACTACCATTATGTTCTGTGGTATGGGCCATTCTCTGCACCGGAAGTTCCAGTCAAGTCGCCATCTCTGGTAGTGGCATTTAAAAAGGACTACGTGGCTTCGTTGACATACTTTGAATATAAAATCTGCTTCAAAATCGCTGAGTCTACCGTGTACTGTATGGGGCTCAACTACGATAGGACGGTCTCCTATGGCTTCCAGCAGGGCAAGAAAACCATCATTGCCATCACCTATGCCACGGCTATCACAGTGTTCATACAGGCCGTATTCGTGTTGGATGTGTACTACGTATGGGTCCAGCTCTTTAACTTTATCGGCAACTGGTTTCCACCAGTTGCTCTGCTTGGGGTCTATAATTGGAAAGACCCCATCGCCTTCTCCATCGGTGTGGCTTATGACAAACACTGCGCGATGGGGATTTGCTTTCTGGATGAATTCCCTTGCCTCTTCGCAGAAAGTGGCTATTCCACATAATCTGGGAGGATATGAGCTAATCATGATAATGGGCTTATTTCGCAATGGCAAATCCCTCATTGGTGTTTTCAAATTTGTTGGAAAATTTGTTCTCTAATTTGTCCTCAGCCTCCACAGAAATCTGTACGCTCCTGATCTGGTACATCGTCATAAAGGAAAGAAAGCATGCCAAAGTTGATTCGGCGCCCTGATTACGGTTGGGTCCATCAGCATGGAGTCCGTCGCAACAACCACCTGTGCGGTGATCGTAGAGAGGTACGTTGAGATCGTTTCTTCCTAGGAACCATTCCAAACACAGCTGGGCTTTATCTATCCATCGGGGGTCCTTAGTAATGTTGTAAGCCTCTCTACAGGCGACAATGATATTGAAGGCCTCTATGGGCTGCTGATCAAAACGGGCCTTTGGACCTCCTTTGCAGTACCAACCGTTGTTTCCAATGGGAACAAAGTGCCCTTTTGAATCTGTCTGGATATCGATGAGCCATTCCAGTGAACGTAGACCAGCTTCTACCATATCCTGTCTTTGCATGGCGTGTCCCGATATAAGTAACGCGTGGGAGATCCTTCCATTCGCGTATGTCACTTTTTCTTCGATCCATGGCCAACCGTCGGAGGCATTTTGCTGATACAACTGAAATAGTTTTTCTGCAACTGTATCTCTTATACGACGTACTTCACTCGCCCCGCCGAATCTCTTCAAATATGCATTTATGCCCGTTAGTGCGAAGGCCCAAGCCCTAGGTGAGCTAAAATCCTTCAATGCAGGTAAAGCCATCTCAAATAGCATTTGTGCTGCACACCGAATGTCATCAGAATCGGAAATAGCAACTGTTTCTCCAAGTGCCCAAAGAGCACGACCGTGGCTATCTTCTGACCCGACTTCTTCCATCCATTGTCTGTCGTATCCCATGAAATTACGGAAACAGCGTTTCTCTTTATTGAAGGCATGGAGCAGGAAACTTAGGTAAGTGCAAGCCAGGTTCGTAACCGTGAGGCTATCAGCTATGAGATCGTTTGCCATGAGAACTGCAATTAAAGCTCGGGCATTGTCATCCGTGCAGTAACCGTAGTATCGGTCGGGCACGATATACTTGGCATGCTGCATGATGCCTACGTTGTCCGTTAGTCTAATTATGTGATCCAGCTTTATCTGTGGTATTTCCCGAGGTATTGCTGCCATGGTTTTGGTCTGGAAAACAGGTCGCGGGGTTCTTTCCCTTTCCTGTTTCACTTCACTCAGTACTTCGAGATACTTTCTCGCCACTTCTTTCCATACCATATTCCTGCAAAAAGTGTAGGCCCGCTTACGGACTGCGTGACGTTCTACTTCGTTTTGGAGAAGATCATTTACCTGCTCTGCAAGTGCTTCTGGATTCTGAAAGGGGACGAGGCGTCCCCGTCCTTGGGCAAGCATCTCCTCGGCGTACCAGTAAGGAGTGGAAATGGTTGCTTTTCCACATCCTAGGGCGTAAGCCAAAGTGCCTGAGACAATCTGTTCTTTGTTTACATATGGTGTCACGTAGATATCTGCTGTGCCTAAGAATTCGCACAGTTCTTTCAAGTCTACGAATCGGTTGTGAAAGATGATATGTTGAGCAACGTTGTTTTCCCGCGCTTTTCTCTGGAGAAACAGGCGATAAGCCTCACCTTGTTCTCTCTTTATATGCGGATGTGTTGCTCCAAGCACTATGTAAACAACGTCGGGGTGCTCTTTAACTATGTAGGGTAGGGCGTCTATCATGGTTTCGATTCCTTTACCTGGTGAAAGCAGACCGAAGGTAAGTATGACTTTACGCCCTTCAACACCAAACTGATCTTTGTAGAAATTTGGATCTATGAAGGGCACATCTGGGATTCCGTGATGTATCATCACAATCTTCTCTCGCGGAACTTTGTAGACGTCCATCAGGATGTCAATTGCTCTATTACTCATGACTACGAGTTTATCCGAAAATTGCGCTATGTGTTTCATTACGCTTAACTGACCTGGAGACGGTGAGCTTAAAACCGTATGAAGGGTTGTTATCACAGGCATTCTGAGTGTGGCCAGTAGCTCCAGTATGTGGGAACCGTACTCTCCTCCGAAAATTCCGTATTCATGCTGGAGACAAACAACGTCCACTCTGTTCATATTTAGAAAATCGGCGGCTAATCTGTACTCATCTAGCGCCCATTGATTCACTTCAAATCGTACCTGGGGTGGATATTGATAACCTTCGGGAATGTCATTCATAACTACCGCCCAGCATTCAAGGTAGGGATCTTCCTCCTTGAGAGCAGTGAGAAGATCGGTGGTGAATGTAGCAATGCCACAACGGCGTGGTATGAAGTTGCCTATCATAACTACTTTGCGTAAATTAGACTGATAAATCGAAGACTTCAGCATAGTGTTCCTCCTTGCGCATAGTAATGAGGAATCGTGTGTTTACACTACTAAAAGTGGAAGAACTCTATGCTTTATGATAGGCTCCAAGTGCAGTATGTCAAGGGTCGGCATACGAATTTGCAATTAGAGAAGAGTAGGACAAAGTTAAAATTGAACTTCACCCCCTTCACTCTCTAAGGGTTAAATTTCAGCGTCACATCTTAGACATCTACAGGCTTCTTTTATAGCTTTTTCTTTAGTGTACCCCAATTCCACCTCCGAGAAGTTCCTTTTTCTTTCAACGATAGAAAGTTCCGGCATTTTTTCCTGTGGTGATTCTATAGTTTCCTCATCTATTTCGAAGGGAATTTCTATTTTCTCTTCTTCTGGTTCCTCCCAGGGAGGTTCCCCTTTTGCCTTTCTTATCTCGGCATCGATTTCCTGGGCAGCCTGTTTACCAGCTGCTATTGCTTCAATTACCGTTGCGGGCCCTGTCACCGCGTCTCCGCCTGCGTAGAAGCGTGCTGATGTGGTTTTTGTTTTACTTCCAGTTTGGATCTCAAACAGGTTCCATCTATTTGTAGTTATACCACTTTCGGAGGGGACAAAAGATAAATCCGGTGACTGACCAATTGCGGCTATTACTGCGTCCACCGCTAGGGTAAATTCAGAACCCTTGATGGGGATAGGTTTACGGCGCCCGCTGTTATCAAAATCTCCCAATCGCATTCGCTCACAGGTGATACCTGTTACTTTTCCATCCTTTCCCTCAATCCTGAGGGGGGCCACAAGGAACTCTATTTTGATACCCTCTTCTTCTGCAGCTTTTACTTCTTCCTCTGCTGCCGGCATGTCTTTTCGTTCTCTGCGGTAGAGAATAGTGACTTCAGCACCGAGACGAAGGGCGACCCGTGCGGCATCTATAGCCGAGTTTCCTCCACCCACGACAGCCACTTTTGATCCCAAGGTCTTCTCCTTCTTCAACCACTGTTCTTCGTGTAGATTGAAATCTCTTAAGAATTCCACGCCACCGTAAACACCGTTCAGGTTCTCCCCCGGAACACCTAGTCTTTGGCTTTTATGAGCACCCGGTGCCATAAAGACGTAGTCATAATTCTCACTTATCTTTTCAAAGGGGATGTCTTTTCCTATGCGGGTGTTGCATATAATGTCCACGCCGAGAGCCTTAATATTTTCTATTTCCTTAGCCAATATCTCTCGTGGCAGTCGGTATGAAGGAATGGCCCATCTTAACATTCCACCTGGTTCTGGCAGCTCTTCGTAGACGGTAACTTTGTATCCTCTAATGGCGAGCTCACGCGCAGCGGTAAGTCCCGCCGGTCCAGCACCCACAATGGCGATACGCTCTTTCCGAGTTACAGGTACCGGTTGAACCACCGGAGGCTTTGCGTTGTCTGTGATGAAGCGCTTTAGATATTTGATTGCCACAGGTGCATCCAACTTCCCTCTCCTGCATTTTGATTGGCATTTGTGATCGCAAACCCTACCGCATACTGAGGGGAACGGATTTGTCCTTAAAAGTACCTTATATGCATCGTCGAAGCGTTGAGCGCGGATCAGTGCGATGTAAGCGGGAATATCCATTTCTACCGGACAAGTATGTTGACAGGGTGATTTAAACAGGGCTCCGCACACGGCAGCGTCGCAGTGGCGATATTTGATGTGATCTTCGTATTCTTTTCTGAAATAGCGAATAGTACTTAAAACTGGATTCGGTGCTGTTTGGCCGAGCCCGCATAGTGAAGTGGCCTTAATAGTTTGAGCCATTTCTTCCAAAAGTTCAATATCTCCTTCTTTGCCTTTACCAAGCGTAATGTTTGTGAGTATCTCCAACATACGTCTAGTTCCCTCACGGCAGGGAACACACTTGCCACAGGACTCATCTTGGCAGAATTCCATGAAGAATCTTGCCATGTCAACTGCACATGTGTCTTCGTTCATAACGATGAGCCCGCCGGAACCCATAATAGCGCCAAGTTCGGTTACCGTTTCGTAGTCGACAGGGGCGTTTAGATGCTGGATAGGAATGCATCCACCGGAGGGTCCCCCTAGCTGGGCCGCTTTAAATCTTTTCCCCTTGGGGATTCCCCCTCCAATGTCGTAGACTATGGTTCCCAGTGTCGTTCCCATGGGGACTTCCACTAGTCCTACGTTATTTACGTCTCCTGTAAGGGCGAACACCTTAGTTCCTTTGCTTTTCTCCGTACCCACGCTTGCAAACCAATGAGCGCCATGGCGGATGATAAGGGGAACGTTGGCAAATGTCTCAACATTGTTCAGGATGGATGGTTTCTGCCAGAGACCAGAAACGGCGGGAAAAGGTGGACGCGGTCTTGGCATGCCCCTTTTCCCTTCGATGGAAGTCATAAGGGCCGTCTCCTCACCACAAACAAATGCACCTGCCCCTTGATAGATCTCTATATCGAATTCAAATCCGGTTCCTAAGATGTCTTTACCTAAAAGACCAAGTTCCTTGGCCTGGGTAATGGCTATATTTAGACGATGGATGGCGAGGGGATATTCAGCACGACAGTATATATATCCCTGTTTGGAACCAATGGCTTTTGCCGCAATTATCATTCCTTCAAGAACAGCATGAGGATCTGCCTCAAGAATAGAGCGATCCATGAAAGCCCCAGGATCACCTTCGTCTGCGTTACATATGACGTATTTTATATCGCCTGGCGATGAAGCACAGAACTTCCACTTCAGACCCGTTGGGAAGCCTGCTCCTCCCCGGCCCCTGAGACCGGAAGCGGTAATTTCACTTATTATTTCTTCAGGGGTCATATCAGTAAGTGCTTTCGCGAGTGCCAGATAACCATCTCGCGCTATGTATTCTTCGATATTTTCAGGATCGATTAGACCTCTATTTCTTAGTACACGCAGTTCTTGAAGGGCAAAGAAAGGGATGTCACGCATTCTAGGTATAACTTCCTCTGTAGATGGTTCTTTATATAGGAGTCTTTCAAGAACCCGTCCTTTAAGGAAGTGTTCCTCCACCAGTTCAGGGATATCTTCGGGTTTAACCGTCATGTACACAATACCCTCGGGATAAACCACCAAGATGGGACCCATTGCGCAAAAACCGTTGCAACCAGTTTCAACGACTTTGATTTCTCTGGTGAGGTTTTTCCTTTCGAGTTCTTCGATCAACTTTTCTCTGATCTTGATGCTACCTGACGCATGACAACCTGTACCACCACATACAAGCACATGGGAACGAAACACTCTCATTTTTGATTTTGACCTCCTTTGCTATTTTTCCGTCTCTGTCCCTCTTGCCAGTGCAAAGGGTGTCTGAATCTCACCCCCCAAGATGTGTCTTCTGAATACCTGCCGCATTTTGTTCGCATTCATAAGTTCGTATTTAATGGGTTCTTGACCGCGAATCTCCACAGTAACAATTGGTTCACGACTGCAAAGACCTATACATCCCGAGGTTGTAACAATAATATCCGTTGCCCCTGCCTCCTCAATTTCCTGCATAAGTGTATCAAGTACTGTTTTTGCCCCTGCTGCAAGTCCACATGTTCCCATATGGACGGTGATCTTCACTCGTTTGCCATCTTCTCGGAGGGAGGTTTGGGCCTGTATCTTTTCTTTTATCTTTTTCAAATCTTCAATGGTTATTTTAGCCATGGCGTTACCTTTCTTTTCTTTACGAATATTGGCTTAGTATGTCTTTTACTTTTGCGGGTTTTACGCGGCCGTGCACGTCTTTGTCCACCAATATAACAGGGCCTAGACCACAGGCTCCGAGACAACGCACCGTTTCAAAGGTGAATTTTCTGTCGGGCGTTGTTTCTCCTTCTTTGATTCCGTATGTTTTTTCTATGGTTTCGGCAATTGCTCTGCCTCCTCTAACATAGCAGGCCGTGCCGAGACACACCCTCACAGTGTGACGCCCTCTAGGGGTTGTGGTGAAAAATGAATAGAATGTAACCACTCCATAAACACGGCTGGGAGGTAACTTCAGTTCTTTTGCGATTACCCTTTGAACCGAAACGGGGAGATATTCTAAAGCTCCCTGTGCTTCTTCAAGCAAGGGTATAAGCCCACCTGGCTTACCTTTGTATTTTTCTATAATTTCTTTTAGCTTGAGTACCTGATCTTCCGTAAATTCGCCGAGTAGTTCCTGATATCCGTTTTTCATGTGGTGCCCTCCTCACTGACATATGAGACCCTATTCAGGTTTCTGCCCCGATTTTTCGCAGCCCTTCGTAAACACACTTTCTTATAAATGTCAACACTTCAGTCCTGTTTATGGGAATGTCATCCAGTATTTTTCTTATTTCTTTTGTGCTGAACGAAAAGCGTTCATCATCGCATATGTGTTCGTATTCGATGTCCATCTCAGGGTTTCCGGCTACGATGGCCATTATGACACCGGCCATATCTCCCATGGGTTGACGATCTATGTGGCTTTTTTGAAAGGAGAACTTCAGTTTTGTTCCCACATTTGGTGATGAAAATATCTCTAGAGTTCCTCCTGTCTGTTCTGTCGCTTGATTTATCATTGCCAGACCTAGACCGAATCTCCTCTCTTGCTTGGTGGTAAAAAAGGGATCTAGCGCTTCCTTTAGTGTATTCTCGTCCATGCCTCTTCCGTCGTCTTCAATCTCAACCTGTATGATGTCTCTTTTAGTGTTTTCCTCAACCTTTATGCGAAGATTTTTTGCTCCTGCTCTTGCGGAATTTTCTGCGAGATCTAGGATATGGAGGGCTATCTCCTGCACTAATAATCTTCCTCCACGTATCTGCCTTTTTTATTTTGTAGCGCCTTTGCTATCTCGTTGAATGTGGCTTTTTTAACATTGATGACTGTCGAATGCTTTCCTATGTCTTTTAGATAATGAGCGTCCGATGATTCTATAAGAGGAAAATGGTTTAACTCTGGATATTTTTGGCGAAAGCTTTTTCGGTTGCCTCCTGTAATCTCCAAGGCGTCAAAGTTCATTGTTTCGTCTATAAAACCTAGTTGTCCTATCACTCCAAACGCCTGTCGGTCCACATGGGAGGCGATTGCAAGACCTTTGAGGTGATGTATCATATTCACAACGTCTTGTAGTGAGAGGGTTGTGGCGCCGAGGAGAAATCTATCATTTATCTTTTCCACAAAATCTTTTTCGTTAACCACCGCTTGGC
This sequence comes from Syntrophales bacterium, assembly GCA_026417625.1. Taxonomy (NCBI): domain Bacteria; kingdom Pseudomonadati; phylum Thermodesulfobacteriota; class Syntrophia; order Syntrophales; species Syntrophales bacterium. The sequence continues at coordinate 65,306 of JAOACW010000003.1, forward strand.
ATCCGAATAGTTCCTCGTTGTTTTGTCCTGGCAGATGATCATATATGTACCTTTGGAAGGTTTGAAGTTGATAGATGGATTTGAATATCCCTAAGACGTGAACTTCCTCTTTTGTAGTCACCTCGATACCTGGCAGAATAAGGATACTTTCCCCTTTTGCGGCTTTCTGAACGTACTTTACGTTTTCTGATGCGTTATGGTCGCATATGGCAATGACATTGAGACTTTTTTCAATGGCTTTTTTAACAATTGCCCGGGGGGTCATGGAGAGGTCCGCACATGGGGACAAACAGGTATGAATATGAAAATCACATAGGAGACGATCGAGCATATTAAAGAATAATGCCGGTGATTTAATGTCCCAGTAACTTATAAAGTTTGCCGCCAAGCTCGAACGCGGACAAACTGGACGTCAAAATGGGTATGCCCTCTTTTTCGGCTTTTTCTATGGTTTCCCTTGTGGGTTCTAACCCATTGCAAATAACAATGGCAGTATGATCTTTGAGTGACGCTACAGCCACAATGTTCTGGTGCGTCTGACATGTTATCCATAAATCGCCTTCCTTGCTTGTTGCCATTACATTGCTCAAAAGGTCGCCGATATGACCTCCTTTTACAACGCTATTTCCTTTTTCCTTTCCACATCGGAACTGAAGATCCAGTTCTTTTGCAATAGTTTCAAGAGTTTTCATGTTTTTCCACTGCCTTTTAAACTAAATTTATTACCATTTTTAATCTGGTTCCCCGTCCGTATTCGGATTTTATTCTGAAGAAATTAGAATAATTCTGTATGTTTGGCAGTCCCATACCCGCGCCGAACCCCATTTCGCGGATTTTATCCGTTGCCGTGGAGTAACCTTCCTGCATGGCGAGTTCAATATCAGCGATACCTGGTCCTTCATCTTGGGCTTCTATTATTATTGAGTCTGGCATGACCTTTATGTTGATTGTGCCAATATATGCATAAGAGACGATGTTTATTTCTGATTCGTAGGTAACAAGTACCGCTCTCCGGACTATTTCAGGGGGGAGATTGAATTTTTTTAAGATATTTTTGACTTTACCAGCTACTTGTCCTGCTTTGTCGAAATTACCTCCCTCAACTGTGAAAGTCTGGTCAAGAATGACCGTTCCGGAATTTTGATTGTTCATTTTATTCAACTTTCTGGATACAACCGACTATGCCTCTGGTATAAAGACGTCCGCAAGATTCGAAGAGGATATACTTCGTGGCGAGTAGTGGAATATGGAGTTCTTCTGCCAGCCTTATCGTTTCAATTGGTGGTCTTTTTCCGCGAACAAATATTATCGCGGCGATATCCATAACATCTGCGGTTCTTACAACCTGAGGGTTTGTCAGCCCTGTGAGAAGCATACTACCTGGTTTGGCAAACGCAAGTACATCGCTCATTAAATCAGCGCCAAATCCAGTGGAAACTTCTTTCTCTAATTGATCGTGGCCGACGAGAACATCAGCCTCTAGTATTTCTTTTACGTCGCGAAGGGTTAGCACTTTACCTTTCTGTTTCGGTGGACTTGATGGTAAGGGTTACCATAGGAGTGCGACTCTGTCAATTGTAATGTATACGACAGGTTGTTAATTGATGATGCTAAAACGAACTTTCTTCTTCCGGCAGGTATTTTCCCATTTCAGGAGGTACGCTGATAGGGTATTTCCCTGTAAAGCAGGCAAGGCAAAATCCTTTTGGATCAAGTGTTGTCGCCTTAAGCATACCTCTCAAACTCAGGTAGTATAGAGAATCGAGACCAATGTATCTTGCAATTTCTTTGGTGTCTTTCTCCGCAGCTATTAGCTCGCTTCTGGAGGAAAAATCTATCCCGTAGGGGCAGGGGAAGCGTGTTGGTGGACAACTGACAGCCATGTGTATCTCTCTCACTCCTATGCTTCTTAGATGTTCCACTCTGCTTTTGCTTGTGGTGCCTCTCACTATAGAATCATCGATAATGAGTATTTTTTTGCCCTTTAAAATGGATTTAACCGGATTAAGTTTAATCTTTGTGTCGATATCACGGATCCGCTGCGATGGTTGGATAAAAGTCCTACCTACGTAGTGGTTTCTTATCATACCCATTTCAAATGGTATATGACTCTCTTCGGTATAGCCGAGTGCTGCATAAGTCCCTGAATCAGGGAACGGCATGACTAGATCAACGTCTGGACGGTATTCCTGGGCCAGATACTTCCCCAGGTTTTTTCTAACGTTGTAGACGTTTACTTCGAATATTGTGCTATCCGGACGGGCAAAATAGATCAGTTCGAATATGCAAAACGAACGTCCCTTTTCTTTAAATGGTTTGAGGCTATTCAATCCTGAAGAATCAATGATGATAATTTCTCCCGGTTCCACATCCCGCACGTACGTCGCACCAATAAGGTCAAGCGCACAAGTTTCAGAAGCTACTATCCAGCCGCCATGGAGTTTCCCTAAACATAGTGGGCGAAAACCCCTAGGATCACGAATGGCAAACAGTTTATCCTCTGTGAGTAAAGTGATACTATATGCTCCCCTTATCTCTTCAAGGGCTTTGATAAGCGCTTCCTCTAATTCATTTCTCAAATTGTGAACCATTAGGTGGAAAATGATTTCGCTATCCACAGTGGACTGGAAAATGGACCCCTTTCTTTCCAGTTTTTTTCGTAGTTTTTTGGCGTTTACGATGTTTCCATTATGAGCCAGGGCGAGGGATTGGTTTCTGTGATGTATTACGATTGGTTGTGCGTTCGCGAGAACTGATAGACCTGCTGTTGAGTAACGGGTATGTCCAATGGCTATGTGGCCGTGTAATTTACAGAGGATTTCTTCATTAAAAACTTCGGATACAAGTCCCATACCTTTGTGGGAAGCTATCCGTTTCCCGTCTGCCACCGCAATGCCTGCACTTTCCTGACCACGGTGTTGAAGGGCAAATAATCCGAGCATGGCTAGGCGTGCTGAGTCTAAAGGTCCGTATACACCCACTATTCCACATTCTTCCCGTGGTTTATTAGGGCTGTGGAAACTCTCAACTCTTATCATTGCTATCTGAGTGTGTGTGATATTACATATGAGTTATTAATTTGTAATATTCCTGAAGCGACTTTACGTTCCATTTTTTGTGTCTCAATGCGGAAAGTGCTTCCGTTAAAGCCCATGCACCAGCTATGGTTGTGAAGTAAGGAATGTTATACATAAGTGCGCTTCGGCGGATGTGGTAGCCATCGAGTGATGACTTTCGTCCCATCCCTGTGTTAATGACTAGATGTATGTCTCCGTTTTTAATGTGATCTACAACATGAGGACGACCTTCACTTATTTTGGGGATAATTCCAACCTTTATCCTATGTTCACGAAGTACCTGCCCTGTTCCCCGCGTAGCCAAGATGGAATAACCCATTTTTCTAAGTTTTTTAGCTATGGGTACGATTTTAGTTTTGTGAGAGTCGTGTACGCTAATGAACACCGTTCCACGAAGGGGGAGGTTCATGCCTGTTGCCATCTGTGATTTGGCGAAAGCTATACCAAAGTCGCTTCCTATCCCCATGACTTCCCCTGTTGATTTCATCTCCGGACCTAGTAGTACATCTACGTTTGGGAATCTTTTAAATGGGAAAACAGCTTCTTTAACGGAAATGTGTTTTGGCCATACTGTTTTTGTAAAACGGAGTTCCTCAAGGGATTTCCCCAGCATGATCTTTGTGGCGATCTTCGCAAGAGGTATACCAGTAGCCTTACTGACAAATGGTACCGTCCGCGAGGCCCGGGGATTCACTTCGAGTACATAAACATCGCCGTTTTTAATGGCGTATTGAACGTTCATAAGGCCGATTACATTCAGTTCTTTCGCAATGAGTTTCGTTTGCCTTTCGATTTCAGCAATTATTTCGCGAGGTATAGTTATGGGTGGTAGAACGCAAGCACTGTCTCCGGAATGGATACCTGCTGCCTCGATATGTTCCATAATGCCGCCAATTACTGTGACTTTTCCATCACTAATCGCATCCACGTCAACTTCAATTGCATCTTCGAGAAATTTATCTATGAGGACGGGACTGCCTGGCGAGACAGTGATTGCTCTCTCCATGAATGTGGTAAGTGTATGAGGATCGTATATGATATCCATCGATCGTCCACCCAGTACGTAAGATGGCCTTACCAGAACAGGGTACCCTATTTTTTTGGCAACTTTCAGTGCGGAATCCACATCGTTAACTGCGTCACTATCCGGCTGTTTGAGCTTAAGTTTTTGGACTATTTCCCTAAAAAGTTCCCTATTTTCCGCACGATCGATACTTTCTGGCGATGTTCCAAGAATTCTGATATCCCGGAGAGCAAGACCTTTGGCGAGATTAAGTGGTGTCTGACCACCGAATTGTACAATGACTCCCAGAGGATTTTCTTTCATAACGATGTGAATAACATCCTCCAATGTGAGAGGTTCGAAGAATAACCTGTCGGATATGTCGTAGTCTGTACTTACTGTTTCCGGGTTGGAGTTTACCATTATACTTTCAATTCCTTCTTCTCTTAGGGCAAGTGATGCGTGAACGCAACAGTAATCGAATTCAATACCCTGACCTATTCGATTTGGTCCACCACCAATAATGAGCACCTTTGGTTTTGTTGATGGGATGATTTCGTCTTCCATTTCGTAGGTAGAGTAGTAATAAGGGGTGACTGCTTCGAATTCGGCCGCACAGGTATCCACCTGTTTGTAGACTGGAACGATGTTTTCCCTTATGCGCATTGATTGGATTTCCGTTTCAGATTTCTTCCAGAGCTCACCGATCCTCTTGTCGGAAAATCCCATTTTCTTTGCTTCTCTAAGTGCTGTTGCCGAAGGTTCAACTTTTTCAAAGTTTCTTTCTGCCACCACCAGTTCTCTAATTTGGTACAGGAACCAGGGGTCTATTCCGGTTAGCAATGAAATTTCCTCAATTCCCATACCCAAGTTTATAGCTTCCGCTACATAAAAGATGCGCATGGAATTAGGGGTACGGAGTTTGTTTATGAGGAATTCTTTAGTGAACGATGGTTGAGATGGGAGGTTTAGGAGTATATCGAATTTACCTATTTCAAGAGATCTTATTGCTTTTTGCAGGGCTTCCTTGAAGGTTCTCCCAATGGCCATGGTTTCTCCGACTGATTTCATAGAAGTTGTGATCACGTCTTCAGTTTCGGGGAATTTTTCAAACGTCCACCGAGGGATTTTTACCACACAGTAGTCTATGGTTGGCTCAAATGAAGCCTTTGTTTTTTTTGTAATATCGTTTGTGATTTCGTCTAGGGTATAGCCTACGGCCAATTTGGCGGCTATTTTGGCGATGGGATAACCTGTAGCCTTCGATGCAAGAGCTGATGAGCGTGAAACCCGAGGGTTCATCTCGATAACCATCATTTCTCCCGTTTTGGGATTAATGGCAAACTGGACATTAGAACCTCCTGTGTCCACACCGATTTCCCTCATAATAGAGATGGCGGCGTTCCTCATTTTTTGGTATTCCACATCTGTTAGTGTTTGGGCTGGTGCAACAGTTATGGAGTCACCAGTGTGAACACCCATAGGATCTATGTTTTCAATGGAACAAATAACAACTACGTTGTCTGCTCTATCTCTCATCAACTCAAGTTCGTATTCTTTCCAGCCTACAAGGGATTCCTCCACCACTATTTCGCCTGACATACTGGCTTCAAGTGCGACTTTTGCAGCATCCAGGAGTTCTTCTACGTTGTACACGATCGCACTTCCTGTACCGCCCAATGTAAAAGACGAACGAAGAATAAGGGGGAATTTCATTTCTGTTAACAGTGACTTTACTTCACTTATGTCTTTTACGATTTTGCTCTGCGGAACCTTCAACCCGATAGCTTCCATTGATTCCCGGAAGAGTCTTCTGCTTTCCGCTTTACGAATGGCCTGAAGTGAGGCCCCTATTAACTGGACTCCATATTTTTCAAGAATCCCGTTTTCGGCCAAGGCGACCGCTGTATTTAATCCAGTTTGACCTCCTACCGTGGAAAGTATCGCATCGGGATGTTCACGTTTGATTATTTTTTCCAAAACTTCGGGAGTTATGGGTTCAATGTAGGTTCTATCTGCCATTTGGGGATCAGTCATTATAGTAGCGGGATTACTGTTGATGAGGATCACCTCATACCCCTCTTCCTTGAGGGCTTTGCAGGCCTGCGTGCCCGAGTAATCAAACTCACATGCCTGGCCAATTACGATGGGGCCTGAACCGATGATGAGGATCTTTTTTAGATCATTTCTTTTGGGCATTTGTTCCTCTGTTTTTTATCAAGTCGATAAAGATTTCAAAGATGTACCTTGTATCGTGCGGCCCGGGGGCTGCTTCAGGATGATACTGGACACCTATGGCCATGATCTCTGGGAAGTATATACCCTCCACAGTTTCGTCATTGAGGTTCATGTGTATTATGCTGCTTTTTTGAAGGGAAACGGGGGTCACTATGAAACCATGGTTCTGGGAGGTTATCTCAATTTTTCCTTTCAATTGATTCAGCACTGGTTGATTGAGACCACGGTGACCAAATTTTAGTTTTTCTGTTTTTCCACCCAACGCCAACCCTAGAATCTGGTGGCCGAGGCATATGCCAAAAATAGGAACTATTCCCAATAGTTTTCTGACTGTATCCACTACGTAAGTTAGTGCTGCTGGATCACCGGGACCGTTGGAGAGCAGCACACCGTCCGGTTCGGAAGACAATATCTCTTCTGACGACGTATGCGCAGGAACCACTAGTACTTTACAATCCAGTGCCTCTAAACAGCGGAGAATGCTGAATTTAACCCCACAATCAACAACGACAATTAAGGGTCTTCCCAACTGTTTGGAGATGCTTTTCAGATCATATTCTATCCATTTTCTGGTTCCCCGTTCCCATAAGTACGGTTTAGGAGTCGTAATGGGAGACACAAGATCTTTTCCTACAAGGCTAGGGTAAGCCTTAAGCTTTTCAAGGAGTGCGTTTACATCTGTGGTTTCTGTGGAGATTGCCCCTTTCATGGCTCCTTTATCGCGTATCCTGCGGGTCAAAGCTCTCGTATCTATGTCCTCTATACCGATTTTCCCATGTGCTTCTAAAAACTCACCTAGTGTTCTCTGGGAGCGCCAGTTACTGGGATAAGGTTGGTATTCCTTTACTATGAATCCTTCCATGTAGATTGTCGCTGATTCCATGTCTTCATCGTTAATCCCGTAATTACCTATTAACGGGTAGGTCATCGTTACGATCTGTCCGTAATAAGAGGGATCTGTGAGGACTTCCTGATAGCCGGTCATCCCGGTGTTAAAGACAACTTCCCCGAAAACCTCTCCTCTTCCAGCAAATGCTTTTCCCTCGAAGACGCTCCCGTCTTCAAGGACAAGCAAAGCTGGAAGAGTGAGTTTTTTCATGTTCATTCGTTTTAACTATTATAGCATCGGCAGGTATTTTTCAATCTCATACTGACTCACGTGTGTTCTAAAACGGTCCCACTCAACCTTTTTGTTTTCGATGAATTTATCGAAAATATGATCACCAAGGGCTTCACGAACTAGATCGCTCTTTGAAGTTATCTGTAAAGCTTCGTAGAGGCTTCCAGGAAGGGATTCTATACCAGCTTTTTCCCTTGCTTTTTCATCCATTTCAAAGATGTCCTCTTCTATCGGATCCGGCAGTTCATATTTCATTTCTATACCTTTTAGGCCCGCAGCAAGCATCACTGCAAAAGCCAGGTAGGGGTTGCAAGCCGGATCGGGAGATCTGAACTCTATTCTGGTTGCCTGTTCTTTTCCAGGTTTATACATGGGAACACGAATCATCGTTGACCTGTTACGCCGTGCCCAGGATACGTATACAGGAGCTTCATATCCAGGCACGAGACGTTTGTAGGAATTGACCCACTGGTTGCATACCGCTGTGATTTCTCGAGCATGTTTTAGAAGGCCTGCAATGTATTGTTTTCCCACTTCTGAGAGGTGATACTTGTCTTGTGGATCGAAAAAGGCGTTTTTATTTCCCTTGAAGAGGGATTGATGTGTGTGCATCCCGCTTCCGTTCTGTCCAAACAGAGGTTTGGGCATGAATGTTGCGTAGACCCCGTTTTGCCTTGCTATTTCCTTAACAGCTGTTCGGTAAGTCATAACTTTATCAGCCATAGAAAGAGCATCGTCGTACCGTAAATCTATCTCGTGTTGGCTGGGGGCAACCTCGTGATGGGAGTATTCAACCCTTATTCCCATGTCTTGAAGCGCAAACACTGTCTGTCTGCGAAGGTCTGTTCCTCTGTCAATTGGCAGCCCGTCAAAATAGCCACCTTTATCTAGGATCTGGGGAGAATCGTCACTCACAAAGTAGAAGTACTCGAGTTCAGGACCTACGTAAAAAGTGTAACCTTTCTCTTCTGCTTTTTTTAACGCTCGTTTTAATGCATATCTAGGATCGCCCTCGTAAGGTGTTCCATCAGGATTGAGTATATCACAAAACATGCGTGCAACAGGCCTGTCCATTGGTCTCCACGGGATAATCTGAAATGTTGTAGGATCTGGTCGAGCGATCATATCGCTTTCCTCTATCCTGCAAAATCCCTGGATGGATGAACCATCGAACCCCATTCCTTCTTCGAGTCCTTCTTCCAGTTCGGAAGGTGTAATGGCGAATACTTTCAACATTCCGAGTATATCGGTGAACCAGAACTGGATAAAACTGACCTCACGCTCTTTGACAACTTTTAAAACGTCCTCTTTTGTTTTGCATGCTAACATTGGTAAACCTCCTTGTGTTATTTGGGTAAAAGCAATAGGTTGTGATCATTCCACCGGTGTGTTTTCTATGAGACACCAAACTCCTGTGGGACACGCGTTTACGCAAAAACCACAGCCTATGCATTTTTCATCGTTTGTTTGGTATTCGAATTCGTTGCCATTCTTTTGGGTTCTCGTTATTGCCCCCTGGGGACATATCGATTCGCAAACACCGCAATCACGACACACACCACAGGAAGCACAGTTTTCTGCCCATAACTCTAAACTGTTGATTGTAGGATTGCGCGCCTCTAAGTACTCCAGTTTTACCCTTTTGGGATCCACTGTAAGTTTTTGTTCAAAAATTTTCCTCTTATCCCTGATGATACCGTCGATTATTTCTGCGACAAACCGACCGGCCCCTATCGCTTCTGTTAGAAGACCCTGTCTCACTACATCACCAATCGCAAACACCTGGGGATCACTGGTTTGATAGTTTTTATCCACTACGATGAAACCTTTCGAAGTAGGTATTTCTGGGGGTAGAAAATCGAGATCTGGTTGATCGCCTATGGCTACGACAACTGTGTCTGCAGCGATGAAGCTTCCGTCTTTTAAGAATACGCCTTCATCGGTTATGCGATCTGTGAAACAAGGCCAGCGGAATTGGGCACCCACTGCTTCCGCCGCTTTACGTTCCTTGCCGAAGGAAGCAGGTTGCTGTATATCTATTAACGTGACTTCTGTGGCTCCTCCGCGAATGGCCTCCACGGCCACGTCACAACCCACGTTACCGGCACCGATCACCACCACCTTTTTGCCCACTTTGATGTTTCCTTGTTTACTCTGTTTGAGAAAGTGCGTTGCAGGGATGCTCTTTTCAATTCCAGGTACGGGAAGCATCCGGGGCTTCTGAGCTCCTGCAGCGATTATGACAAATGTGTATTTTTCCTTAAGCATTAAGAATTTTTCTTTAGTTACGTGGAAATTGGTGTGAATACGTATCCTCTCCTCTATTCGTTTCAACTCATGTGCGACAACTTCCTCTGGTATGCGACTCGTGGGAATTAGGGATGTGATTTTTCCTCCTATTGTTTCTGATTGTTCGAAGATTTCAGGTTCATGGCCTTTCATCCAGAGTTGCCAGGCGACAGACAAACCAGCTGGACCTCCCCCAATGACGGCTATCTTGTGACCACTTTTGGGCAAGGGTGAAGGCGGCTGTGCCTCTAAGCTCGCTTTGCCAAGAACTGTGACATCCACCGGCGAAAACTTCATTGTTTTTCTTGTGCAGTTTTCCATGCACAAATTTGGGCAGAGATGCCCGCAGACTGTTGCGGGGAACGGAGTGTAGTGTAGAGATAGATCAATGGCTTCTTTTACGAGACCCTTGCGAATTAATTCCCACCTTTTTTGGACGGGTATTCCAGTGGGACAGTTTGCTTGACACGGAGGGAAATACTTACCGTTTTCCCAGACTGGGATGAACCTCCGTAGATCTCCAGTGGTAATCACCTCTATAGAACTTTTATCTATGTCTATAATATCACCTATTAGTCCACCTGTTCCTAGTTCTCTCTCCCAAACTTCTTCACGAAACTGCTTTATATTTTTTGCTATGTTCTGTTTCCTCTCATGGGGTTTTCTGGCTACCAGGACGAGCCAGTCGTTTCTTTTGGTACCCAGTTCATGGAAGAGCTCTGGCAATCCGATGATCTTTAGGAAATTCTGTAAATTATTAGAAAGCCAGTTCCACTCCTCATCATCCGGTTCCTTTATCATTGCATCTTCTTCGCTGTATCCTTTGTGTTTCCCACGGAAGAAGATCTTGCCACCAACCATTCCCACACAGGGACGATGACCCAAGATGTTGTCAACTCGGTCCGTGTTCCATCCACATATTACGGCAATCCCCCCTGCCATAAACTCAGCAAATGCGTCACCCACACTACCTAGGACCCAAAGTTCTGGTGGATCGTAGCGTGGGTTATGTTTTGTCATCGTCATACCCCGAGCACCAATATCACCGGCTACGAATATCTTCCCCTGCGCCATGGCGTTACCTGTTCCATTCGAGGCGTGACCTCTTATGACAATTTGAGCACCAGTATTTAACCACCCTACGTCGTCTGAGGCTGGCCCGTCCACTTCTATAAACGTATTGGGAGCTCCCATTGATCCTAGCCTTTGACCAGGTGCACCAGATATCTTTAGGAATACCTGATCCCTACCGGCAGACCATAAGCGACCACCTATCCCATGTTGACCGTACGCTATTACATGGATTTTCCGATGTCCTTCTTTAACTGCATTTTGAATGCGCTCCTCCAATACCCGGGAATCGACGCGCATTCCGTTCTCCATACCCGAAATTGTAATTGTATACTGGTTCGGTTCTTCTTTTTGTCTCATGTCTAAACTACATATTTTATTTCCAGCCTCTTTGCGGCATGGTAGTCTGAAATCCCAATGGCATCGGACATACCTATGGGAAGTGAAGTTGAACGCCCTAAGGGTGCTACGATTTTTTTTAGTTCGGTGTCAAAGCTGACAAATATGTCTACTGTGCGTTCCGCAACCTTTTCAGGGTCTAGACGTCTGTACAGTCTTGGATCCTGAGAAGTGATGCCTTTGGGACATTGACCTGTATTACAGATGTTGCAACGGTCATTTTCTGAGCCTACGCAGCCCCCTGCAGCTTGGAGTATGTACTTGCCTACCTGGACACCGCTTGCACCCAACATGATGAGTGCTGCGGCATTAGCAGCTAGGTTTCCTGTTTTTCCAACTCCACCGGCGGCGAAGAGAGGAATTTCATTTTGTTTGCCCACTTTAACGAGATTTAAGTAGGCATCACGTATATTACTCGCTATGGGATGGCCCATGTGATCAAGAGAGACGTTATATGCCGCGCCTGTTCCGCCATCCTCGCCGTCGATGGCTAGGGCGGCGGCGTATGGGTTTCTTGTGAGGTTGTTTAGCACTGCCAGAGCGGTGCTTGTTCCTGAAATTTTGGGATACACCGGCACCCTGAAACCCCAAGCCATGGCCATTGACTGGATCATTTTCGCTACAGATTCTTCTATGGAATACATCGTTTGATGTGTTGGTGGACTTGGCAAGCTAACGCCGCGAGGCACCCCCCTTATTGCGGCGATTAGTTTATTCACCTTGTACCACTCCAGTAACCCACCATCTCCGGGCTTCGCCCCCTGACCGTACTTTATCTCCACTGCACATGGGTCCTCCACCATGTCCGGTAGTGCATGGATGATCTCGTCCCAACCGAAATATCCACTTGCAACCTGGAGGATGAGGTATTTCAAAAAGCGGGATTTCAGAAGTCTTGGAGGACAACCTCCTTCTCCGGTACACATCCTTACGGGCATGCCCAGTTCTTCGTTCAGGTAAGCAACGCCCATCATAAGGCCCTCCCACATGTTTGGTGAAAGTGCACCAAAGGACATGCTACCAATGATGAGAGGATAAATTTCCCGAACCGGTGGTATCCAACCGTCTTCGCTTTGAATCCTGATCATCTCTTCAGGTGGAAGAATTCTCCCGAGAAGCGTGCGTAGCTCGAATTCGTGACGTCCCGCATCGAGAGCAGGGTCGGTTAACATGGAGATACGGATGAATTTTATTTTGTCGAGAGTACTGTCGGTCGCGTTTCTTCTACCCCCCCTTCTTCGCGGTGAACCACCCAGGTTGTTGTGAAAACGCCATTTATCAATTTCCTCACTATGAACGGGGAAGATAGCGTTATTAGGACAGACCAGGTTGCACATGCCACATCCGTTACAGGCGCGATTTGGGTCGGTATGTTGATCTATGCCGTAGTAAATTCCGTAAACATTGGAGGGCCTCTGCAAGAGACCGATAGAGATATCTATGACCCTTTTTCTGTGCACGGCAAGTTCTATAGCCCTTACGGGGCAAACCGCTGTGCACCTGCCGCAGAGAGCACATATCTCTTTATTCCAGATGATTCTCCACGGGAGGTCTCTTGTCCCCAGTGTTGACGGGGCAACTTTTCCCACTGGCTCCATTTTTCGAGTTTCCTCCTGTCTTTTCTTACAATTGCCATGTCGTACTTGAGTGGTTGGAAGTCTTTCTCTTTATCACGGTGCGGTATTGCTGCTTCCAATCCACACATTTCTGATGAAAAAACAAATATTCCCGGTATTCCTCCTGCTACACCCGGACGCAATTTCTTGCTATCCTGGACCATGAACAGTGTTTTATCGGGTGTGCAGCCTATGACACAGTTTGGACCATCGATAATGAGAGGGCGACATGCTATCTTTAGCATGCGCAGCCAATTACCATCTTCGTGCTGTCTCAGTTCCTCATCTGTTAGTGGTGTTATAATGTGCTTGAACATTTCCAAACTTAGCCCAAGATGCTTCATCGTGTAATGCAGAATGTGGGTAAACACCTCAGAATCTGAATAGTATCCGGTGTATCCTGGGAAATCCCGCGATTTCAGAAATTCTTTTATGGGTACGAAAGCTGTATTCTCTCCGTTCGTCATTGTAGAGAATCCCTGTATGAAGAAGGGATGACAGGCGTAAATGTTGATGGAATAATTTGTATTCTGACGACCTTGGGCTAAGATAATTCGAGCAGATAGTTCTTTACGATCCAAAGAGAGATATTCCGCGATGGTTAGGGGATCTCCAACCTCTTTGATCATGATCACATCCGGCCAAAAGCTGAAGACAAACATAGAACCATCATCTAATCCCCTCTTTTGAAGGTGAAGGCGGATTCTCAAAAGATGAAATTCTCTTTCTTCGCTCCCAAGTTCATTCCAATTTGGAGGGCAAGAGTAGACCCTTATCAGGTAAAGATCCCTTTTCGGTGTTCCAGGAGGTGGATCTCTTCTTGGGTATATAGAGATTTCATCCACCAAATTAAATTGATGTTCGTTCATGAAAGAATCGAGATATTTGACACCTTCCCTTGAGAAAGTTCCTGAGAGAATGGGATAATCTCTCAGCTTTTCGAAATCTCCGGACAGGTCCGTCATGAACAAACCCACACCTGACCCGTCGTGTCCCTCGCGCATAACGTCGAGTGCATTAAAGGCAAACATTGGCGAAAGAGGGTTTTCACTTGTGACTGCAAACAATCTGCACATACTGGATCCCTAAGCTATGTTCTCGTTGTTTTGTAATCTGCTAATGTTGTGCCAGGCTTTGCAGATTTATCATTGAAATGAATTTATTAACATTTTAGGCCTTTTTTGGAAGTTACATTTATGGGACTTCTAGTTAGACTGATGGAAAAATTACAAATTTGTATCTTAATTTTTTTCGTTTTCTTTTTTTACAGGTAAAACATGGGAATCTCTACTAATTTTAAGAAAGTAACATTTTTGTTTTCTTTCCTTTCGGGGTGTGCAAAAATGTTTCCAATTCTGGGAATAGTTTGGTGTTTATATATTGCTTTGATTTCTGCGAGGTCGGAACTGCCACGGGTCAATACCCAGTTTTTGGATCTTGTAACGCAGTATTCTTTTGGTTGTTCCCAAGATTCTAGCGGCTTCTGATTGATTTCCATGCGTCTCTTTGAGGGCGTCTATGATAAGGTTGCGCTCTTGCTTTTCTATCACCTGTTTTAGCCGGCCTGAGATTTTCTTTTTTCCTTTTTGAGTATCTTTTGTGGTGTAAGACTGGAGTGATGGGGGCAGGTGAATGGTTTCTATGGACTCACCGTCCGCTAACAGTACGGCCCTCTCAATACAATGCTCCAATTCTCGGACATTTCCCGGCCATGGGTAATTTAGAAGTGTCTCCAGAACCTCAGCTGAGATACGTTTTACAGGTCTATTGAACTCCTTTGCGTATTTTAGGACAAAATAGTCAGCGAGTAGTATTATGTCGCTGCCTCGTTCTCTTAAAGGCGGTAGATATATAGGAAATACATTGAGGCGATAGTATAGATCAGACCTGAATTTTCCTGATTTTACATCGTTTTCGAGATCTCGGTTGGTCGCCGCTATTATTCTCACGTTCACTTTAACAATCCTTGTGGAACCCAGTGGTTGATACTCTTTTTCCTGTAGTACCCTCAATAGTTTAGCCTGGGCACTTGCCGAGAGTTCCCCCACCTCATCGAGGAAAATAGTTCCACCGTCTGCTTCCTCGAAACGGCCTTTTTTACGGGTTACAGCACCAGTGAAGGCCCCTTTTTCGTAACCGAAAAGTTCGCTTTCGATTAGGGTGTCGGGAATAGCCGCACAATTGATGCTTACAAGGGGACCTGATTTTCTCGAGCTGTTTAGATGTATGGCTCTGGCTACCAGCTCTTTCCCCGTTCCTGTTTCCCCGTGTATGAGCACATTTGTACTCGTGTTGGCAACTACGGAGATCTGGCCATAGATTTCTTTCATTGCTTTAGAATTACCGATTAATTCAGGTAAGAGAGATTGGGTTCGGCCTATTATCAATCTCAAACGTCTATTCTCTTCTTCGATTGCCCGAGTGTGAACAGCCCTCGCTATTAGTTCGGCAACTGAGGACAACATGGCCAATTCTTGGTCGAGATTGGATACGTTCTGCGCGACCTTGTCGGCTGATATTACACCTACAACTCGATTGTCGTATTTTATGGGAACGCAGAGGAACGCAAGTTCGGATCTATTGAGGGAACGTCTTGCTCCCGTGCGGTCTAAGAAAAGTGTTTCTTGTCCAAGGTTAGCAACAGCTATGGGACGTCCAGTTTGAGCGACCATTCCGGTGATGCCTTCTCCCGGTCTGTATCTAACCTCCACATTTTCAATATCAACATCATGGGCTACGTCCAGCCAAGCTTCACCTGTTTCCCTATCCAATATGGAGATCATTCCCCTGTTCATTCCTAGTCGGTTGCTCAACTCGTTCAATATTTCTTCCAGCTGGTCTTTTAGGTTCCCCGGTTGTGCCAAAATCCGAGCAATGGCATGTAGAGCGGCAAGTTCTTCGTATGTGTGGATGCTCATAGTCTTGAAATGCATTGAAAAGCAAATTTTTTTAAAATTTTATTTGTTTTTGTACTGGTTGTCAAAACGTATCATATACTTGCGATGAGTCATGCACTTTGTAAAAGTGAATTAGTAATTTTTCATCGGCTTGCCTAATCAAAGGACAGCAAATGGTGTGCCAATGGATGTAACTACCATGTGTCTTAAAGTCTCCGTGATTTTGCGGTTTCTCCTGGGACGATGTTTTAGAAGGTGAAATTTTCATTTACCTTTGATGGCTTGCTATATCGCATGTAAGGTGTTATTTTTAACACAAAGATTTCTCTTGGGTTACTTTTGATGTACGATCTAATAGATGAGTATTTGAATTATCTCACAGTGGAAAAAGGTGCCTCCTCTAATACCCTTGAGGCTTATAGTAGGGATATTATGCGGTTTGTGGATTTTATGGTCAGCAATGGACGTAAGTCTTTGGATGATATTACCTCGGAGGATGTACTGCTGTATCTTTTGTTTCTAGGGTCTATGGGTTTATCCCCTGTTACTGTTAACCGCAATCTTGCTGCTGTTCGAGGGTTTTTCCGGTATCTCCTTGGGGTGGGTAAGGTTAAGGCTTCACCATTTTCCGCGGCAAAGTCGATGAAAATGGGGTTTCGTCTCCCTGGTGTGATCAGCAAGGAAGAGATGTTCCGTTTGCTTTCTACGCCTACGGGGGAGTCGCCTGTTGATCTCAGGGACAGGGCGATTATGGAGCTTATGTACGCCACTGGACTTCGTGTTTCGGAAACAGTTTCATTGGAGCTTAAGAACATCAACTGGCAGGTGGGCTACCTTCATATAACCGGCAAGGGAGGGAAAGAAAGGATCGTTCCGGTGGCGAGATCGGCATTGGAGTGTGTCAGGATATATATAGAGAGAGCCCGTCCCGTATTGCTGCGTGGACGGATAAGTAACGTACTATTTATAAATAAGTCTGGCAGGCCGTTTAGCAGGCAGGGACTTTGGAAAGTAATTAGAAAGTACGCTACGAGAGTTGGTTTGGGGAAACGAGTACATCCCCATACCTTTCGTCATTCCTTTGCAACACACCTTTTGGAAGGGGGAGCAGATTTACGTTCTATCCAGCTCATGCTGGGTCATGCTGATATTTCTACCACACAAATCTACACCCATGTTACAGGTGAAAGAATCAAGGAAGTACATCGTAAATACCATCCGCGGGGATAGTTTTCTTAAGATCTGTGGTTATGAAGTGGTTGAAGTTTTCAGGTAATGTAAAGTTAATAAGGGTATTTTTGATCTTTGTTTTGGTTGTGGTGACTTTCACGGTCTCAGTCCTCGTTTTATTTTCTGCGGGAACTCTTGATTTTAATCTTTCGTTGAAACGAATGGTTGGTGCCTTTTCATCCACGTTTTTAGGAAGAGCCCCGACGGTTTACTTTCTATACGGTGAGAAAAATGGGTTGGAGTTCAAGAGTGATCTGAAAGATCCACTGGAGATCTCATCTAATGATCAGTTTGTCATAAAAGGGGTGGTAACAGATGTACTTTTCGGTGGGGATGTGCGGGTGGAAGTTCCAGGTTTAGTGGATGGTGATTGTGTTGGAAGGTTACTGAAGGGGATCGATTTTGTGAAAAAGAGCATGGAGTTGTCATTGGAAAAAGCAGGGGGTACATTTTCTGAAGGATTCTTCAGGATTTCTGTGAAGCATGGTGGCAGAGAAATTGGTTTTTTGACGGTGAAGGTAGTTATAAAACCTCAAGATATCGTATATTATGCAGCAGGAGTACAGAAAGACGTAAAGGACCAGATTGAATACCTAAAAAAACTACTCGAGAGAGATCCCGACAGGTCTGACCTGCGCAAGTTGCTGGCTTCGTTATATGTTAAAGAGGGTCAGCTTGAAGAGGCGACAAAACAGTTAAAAATGGTATTGCGGGACCGCCCCGATGATAGGGGTGCTCTCATGGCTCTTGCTGAGGCGGAGATGTCGAGGGGTGATTACAAAGAGGCAATTCTTCATTTTAAAAAACTTGTTTCCATGAATCCTAGAGATGAGATGGCCCTTGCGGGTATGGCGACGGCTTATAGAAATATGCGTCAATGGGAGCAGGCTATCCACTACTACCAGGAAGCTCTGCAACTAGCACCGCATAATAGGACTATTCGTATCCTTCTTGCTGAGACCTTCGAATTTGTGAATCGTTGGAATGAAGCGGCGGAGCAGTACACTCTGGTGCTGAAAAGTGATCCTGAGGCGTTGGATGTCATGGCTGCCCTTGCTTCCGTCTATATAAAGTTGAGGAATTACGATGGGGCTATAAATCTGTATGAACGAGTCGCCAGTAAGCGGAAAGATGCCGCCGTGTACGCCAACCTTGGTTTAGCGTATGGAGCTAAGGGGAATGTTGCGGCGGAGATAGAGAGCTATCAGAAAGCCCTAAATTTAGATCCCGCAAACGCTGTTGTTCATTACAACCTGGCCCTGGCGCTAGAGAAGCAGGGAAAGATGGAGGAAGCTTATCGATCTTTTAAAAAAGCGCTTGAGTTGAGACCAGACGATAAAGATACGCTATTGAAGTTGGCTGACATGGAGATGAAACGCAAAAATTACGGTCAGGCCGTTGGATATTATGAAAAGGTTATGGGAAAGTACGGGCTAACCCCGCTGGCTTACGTTAAGGCAGCTCAGGCATACAGCGAGTTGAGGCGCTATGAAAAGGCTGCATCTATGTATGAAAAAGCGGTAAGTATGGGGGTTCGAGAACCAGAAGTTTTGTCCAGTTTGGGCAGGATTTACGAAAGATTAGGTAAGAGCAAAAGGGGAATTAGTTTTTTTGAGAGATACGCAGGTAAAAATCCCCCTGAGGAAATACTAATGCAATTGGTTTCTTTCTACATCGATGAACGCCGCTACGATGATGCCATAAGAATTTACGAAAAGTTGCTAAAGCGAGGATCAAACAAAGCGTCATATTACTGGAATCTGGGTAGATTGTACGGGTTGAAAGGTGATATTGACAGAGAGATCGAGTTTTACAGAAAAGCACTCTGTATTGATGCGGAGGATGACAGCTTGTGGGTGAGTTTGGGTGAGGCTTATGAGAAAAAAGGGATGGTGCGAGAAGCTTTAGAGTGTTATGTTAAGGCGTACGAGTACAATCCAGAATCGGTAAAGGCGATGCGACGCATCCCGGTTCTGCGTATAAAGTTATTGGAGGAGAGGCAAAGTAAGGGATCATGAAGAAAATCGATATGGGAACCTTTAGAATAGGGGGTAATGAACCTCTCGTTTTAATCGCCGGTCCGTGTGTGATTGAGGATGCGTCAAGAACACGGGAAATCGCGTTTGCCCTAAAGGAGATCACGACCCGATTGAATATGCCGTTTATTTTCAAAGCGTCTTACGATAAGGCAAACCGGACCTCGTTTCGGTCTTTTAGGGGTCCTGGTCTGGACAAAGGGTTAGAGATTCTTATCGGAATTAAGGAAGACCTTAAAATCCCTATTATTTCTGATGTTCACCGGTTTGAAGAGATAGAACGTGCGGCTGCGGTTTTGGATGTGGTTCAGATCCCAGCGTTTCTATGTCGCCAAACGGATTTTGTCATGGAAGTTGCTCGGGCTTCAAGAGTTGTGAATATCAAAAAGGGACAGTTTCTGGCCCCTTGGGACGTAGTTCATATAATCGATAAGGTTAAGCACACGGGAAACGAAAATATAATGATTACGGAAAGAGGGACAACATTCGGCTATAATAATTTAGTGGCAGATATGCGTTCACTGAGAATCATTAGAAAATTTGGATACCCTGTGATTTTCGATGTTACCCACAGTGTTCAATTACCGGGGGGCGCTGGAGATTGTTCTGGTGGTGAGCGCGATATGGTACCCGTTCTGGGAAGAGCTGGGGTTGCGGCTGGTGTTGACGGTATCTTTATGGAGGTTCACCCCGAACCTGATAAGGCCTTTTGCGATGGGGCTAATTCCGTTCGTCTTGATGAGTTAGAATCACTTTTGTCGGTAATTTTGGAAATAGACGCAGTCGTTAGAGAAAAGGTAGGTAGAGATGGCTGATAGTAAGTCAATTTCTATGCGGGATGATATTGCTCAAAGATTGAGGAATGTGCGGGTATTGATGCTCGATGTTGATGGGGTCTTAACTGATGGACGTATAGTTATGAATGACAGGGGCGAAGAACTGAAATTTTTTGATGTGCGAGACGGGCATGGGATAAAGATGCTTATCAGGCATGGGATCGAGGTTATTTTCGTAACAGGTAGGGAGGCGCCAGTTGTAGAACACAGAGCAAAGGATCTAGGTGTGAAGGAAGTGTATCAGAAAGTTTGGGACAAATTGAAGGTATTTGAGGAAATCTTAAAGGACAAAGGTTTGGCTGGCGACCAGGTGGCTTTTGTCGGGGATGATATTGTCGATGTACCTGTTTTAAGACGCGTTGGTTTTGCTGTTGCTGTGCGGGATGCACAGCATGAGGTCAAAAATGTTGCTCACTACATTACTAAGAAAAGGGGGGGTAGGGGTGCCGTCAGGGAGGTCTGCGAAATGATTCTTAAGGCCCAGGGGTATTGGGCTGGTATAGAGAAGAAATATGATTTCTATTGAAGGTTTGCTTAATTACGTAAGGGGTGTTATACTTACAAAAAATAAGAGTAGGGTTGTACTGGTTCTAGTAACCGTTCTTGTTGTTTCTGCATTGGCAGTTTTTTTTCTTTATAAGCAGCGGGAAGATGTTGTCACTCCAGAGCCTTTGAACGGGCAGTATGACGTATTCTTTAGGGACGTTGTGTTTACGGAGACGGTTAAAGGTGGAAGCCGATGGGAGGTCAAGGCAGCGGTGGCTAAATTTCTGCAGAAGGAAAATGTTGTTAGTCTGGAGAAGGTTTCTGCGAAACTTCTGATGCCCGACGGTGGTATTTATGTGTTAAGGGGTGATGAAGGGAAGATATTTAGGGAGACGCGAGATATATTTCTGAAAGGAAACGTACTTCTCACTTCGGATAGAGGAGAAAGGATAACTACAGACAATGTATGGTACAGAGTGAGGGAAAAGAGGATCCTTACTGATTCACCTGTAAAAGTGGATAGCGAAAAGGTTAGGATTAGAGGGTCAGGACTGATTGTGGATCTAGCAAGAAGGTCCATTGTGGTGAAAGGTAATGTAAAAGCAACGGTGAAGAGCCAGTAATGACGGTGAGAGCTTTGCGATTATCATTATGTTTTGGTTTTGTTTTTACCCTGCTTTTACTCAGGTTGATAGGTTGTGACACAACGTATGGAGCTGGAGTGAAGGAGGGGGATTCGGAGAGTATTCCAATAACTGTTACGTCCGATAAGATGGAGGTGTTTGAAAAAGATCAAGCGGTAATCTTTACCGGGAACGCCCAAGCTATTCATGGTGACCGTATCTTAAGGGCAGAAAGTATCTCCCTCTTTTACAGAAAGAAGTCACAGGAGAAAAAAGTGGATATTGGGTTAAGTATTGAAAGTGGTGCGGAGTTGGAGAGGATTGTAGCTAAGGGGAAGGTTAGATTGATAAACGACCGGCGGTTGATATCAGGTGATACCGCAATTTATATTCCCGGAAATCAAGTAGTGGAAGTTACAGGAAATGCGCTGATGTGGGATGGGGAGAATGTCATAAAAGGGGATAAAATTACTTTTTACCTTGGGGAGAAAAGAGGGAAGGTCGAGGCGTTTTCCAATGATAGAAGGGTAACAGCTGTGTTGATACCATCCAAAAGGGAAGGTGTCCGGGGTTTTGTGAGGTAACGGTGAGAAGCAGTGAATGTAATGGTCTCTTAGAGGCTAGGAAGCTCTTAAAGGTGTACGGTGGTCGAAAAGTGGTCAATGGTGTAAGTTTGCGAGTAGCTCCAGGTGAGGTGGTTGGTCTTTTAGGGCCGAATGGGGCGGGAAAGACGACAACATTTTACATGATTGTGGGGCTTGTACGGCCGGACGAGGGTACAATCATACTTAATGGAGAGGACCTTAGTGAAACGCCTATGTACAAGCGGGCACGGAAGGGATTGAACTACCTTCCTCAGGAACCCTCGGTTTTCCGGAAACTAACAGTAGAGGATAATATAATGGCGATCCTCGAGACTCTGGACTTATCCCGGGAAGAGCGAAGAAGAAGGTTGAAGGAACTACTTGGAGAACTCGATCTTGTTGGTTTGGCAAAAAATTACGCTTATTCACTCTCTGGCGGTGAACGACGAAGGGTAGAGATTACACGAGCTTTGGTGACCGAACCTCGATTCATGCTGCTTGATGAACCTTTTGCGGGTATCGATCCACTCGCGGTGTCTGAAATTCAGCGAATTATAGAAAAATTGAAATCCAGGGGGATTGGTGTTTTGATATCAGATCACAATGTCAGGGAGACCTTGGCTGTTTGTGACCGGGCCTATATAATACACGAGGGAACGGTGCTTGTGGAAGGAGAACCTGACGAGATTGTCCGGTGTGAACGGGCAAAGAAGATCTATTTTGGAGACAATTTCGTTCTTGTGTAGAGGAGAGATGGTTTACGAACTAAAACAAAACCTGAAATTATCCCAGCAGTTGGTAATGACACCTCAACTCCAACAGGCGATAAAGCTGCTTCAGCTTTCCCGTTTGGAGATTGAACAAGTGATTCTTAGGGAGATGGAAGAGAATCCAGTACTGGAAGAAACACCTACAGAAGATGAGATTTCGGAAGAAGCTGGTCTGGTTGATTTGGGAGCTGTAGAAAAGACAGATGTAGTTGTAAGTGAAAAGACAAGAGAGATAACTGGAGAGGGTGATGGTAAGGACGAGTTTGATTGGGAAAGTTATCTCGAAGATTTCGGTCCTGTTGGGGTGGCCTACGAGCGGGAGGAGGAAGAGAGAAAAGCATGGGATAACTTCTTAACAAAAAGCCCATCCATGTTGGACCATCTGATGTGGCAGCTTAGGTTGTCGCCTTTTACTGAGAGGGAGATGCGGATAGGAGCTCAGATAATTGGTAATCTCGATCCAAATGGTTATCTTGTGGTGACTGTCGAGGAAATAGCGCAGCAAGAGGGTGTGGGTGTAGATGAAGTGGAGGAAGTTTTAAGGAAGGTTCAAGGATTTGACCCCCCAGGTATTGCAGCTCGGGATCTTAAGGAGTGTCTTCTGATCCAGGCGGAAGCACTGGGTATTCGTGAGGGGCTTGTGGGAAGAATAATCCAGGAACACCTTAAGGATCTGGAGACAAAAAACTACGCAATTATTGCGAAAAAACTCAAAGTTTCTGTGAAGGCAGTTCTTGAGGCTGTCTCTATCATAAGTAATATGGATCCTAAGCCGGGGCGGATGTTCCAGGAAGAGAGGGTTCAGACGATAATTCCGGATGTTTTTGTTATTAAATCTGGTGATGATTTCAAGATAGTCCTCAATGAGGATGGTTTACCGAGATTGAGGATCAGTAATTACTACCGGGAACTCATGGCCGGTCTCATAGATAACAGTCCGGATGCAGAGAAGGGTAAAAAGTACATAAAGGAAAAAATTCAATCGGCTACATGGTTGATAAAGAGTATCCAGCAGCGGCAGAGAACGATATACCGAGTGGCGGAGAGTATCGTGAAATTCCAAAGGGAGTTTTTTGAAAAGGGGATTCAATATTTAAAACCCCTAGTGTTGAGGGATGTGGCTTCAGATGTGGGAATGCATGAATCAACCATAAGCCGTGTGGTAACTAACAAGTATATGCAAACGCCCTTTGGGGTGTTTGAAATGAAGTATTTTTTCAGTAGTGGTCTTCCTATGAGTGGTGGAGGGCCTGTTGCTTCAAAAAGCGTTATGGAGGAAATACGTCGCATCATAGGTGAAGAAGACCCTGCGAAACCGTTGAGTGACAGTGAAATAGCCCAGACGCTCAAGAAACGGGGTGTTAATATAGCGAGGAGAACAGTTGCTAAATATAGAGAGATGATGAACATTCTCCCATCATCAAAAAGAAAGAGGATTACTTTAAGATAATGTTTGACTTTTATATCGGAGATAAATATAGGCACCTTTCTTCGAGATAGTTTAATGGAGGGTTCAGATGAAAATATCACTTACATTTAAAAACATAGAAAGCGAAGACTGGTTCCGAAAATACGTGGAGGAACGTTTGGGAAAGCTTTCTAAATACCTTGGTGGACCTGTGGATGTTCATGTGGTTCTGTCTGTGGAAAAATTTAGGAATGTGGCAGAGATCAATCTTTCCGATGATGGTTTGATGTTTTTTGCAAAAGAGGAAGCCAAAGAGATGGTGTTGGCCATTGATGAGGCTGTGGAAAAGATAGAGCGTCAGCTCAAAAAACACAGGGAGAAAGTGAGAGGTTATAAGGTTACAAACCGTAATACCCTGGCAGAAGGGCTGTCCTCACCGGATAGAGAAATGGAGGGTGAATCGAGAATTGTGGAGACGCGGCGGATAGTTTTGGAACCTATGTCACATGAGGATGCTATAATGAAGCTGGAAACGTCAAAGAATCGATTCGTGGTGTTCAGAGATGCGTCAACAGAAGCGGTTTGTGTCCTGTACAAACGGGACGACGGACATTATATGATGATACAAACCGTAGGTTAATATCCTCGCGGGGGTATTTATGGAAATCGCGGAGATGTTAGATAGGAAATGCATCCTAGATGATATGAAAGCCGCTACTAAACGGGAAGTTCTTTATGAACTTTCCGAAACTCTTTTGTCAATCGCCCCTGATCTTGACATCGATGAAGTGGTAAACGTGCTTTTGGAGAGAGAGAAATTGGGTAGTACGGGCATCGGTGATGGGATAGCAATCCCTCATGGGAAGTTAAGCAGATTAGACAGAATTCTCCTTGCTTTTGGCCGAAGCAAACAAGGGGTCGACTTCAATGCTATGGATGGGAGACCTGTCCGCCTTTTTTTTCTCCTCCTTGCACCTGAAAACTCTGTAGGTCTGCATCTTAAAGTTCTGGCCAAGCTATCCCGGATGTTGAAGGATGAGAGTTTTAGAAAGGAACTTTTATCGGCACCGGGTAGTGGAGATATATACAGCATAATCAAGGCAAGGGATGAGCTCAGTTAGCACGTAAGCAAATTATTATTCTGAGATCGCCTAATTTTCGTGAGTAATTTCATGGAACCAATAAAAGTTGTGATTATTACCGGAATGTCCGGGTCAGGGAAAACCACTGCACTTAGAGCGCTCGAGGACATAGGTTTTTTCTGTGTTGATAACCTGCCTGTCGTTTTGCTACCCCGTTTTATCCAAATTCAGTCCGAAGCTGTTGATCGGATCTCCCGCTTAGCTGTTGTAATGGATCTTAGGGAGCGCCGTTTTCTGGAGAAGTATCCAGGGATATTCAAAAAATTGAAAGAGAAAGGTTATGGTGTTGAAATTCTCTTTCTTGATGCTAGCGACGATGCACTTATCCACCGGTTCAACGAGACGAGGCGTCTACACCCTCTTTGTAGAGGTTCTGTTGTAAAAGGTATCAGAATAGAACGGGAGAAACTTGCTTCTCTGAAAGAGATTGCAGATAAGTTGATCGATACCACTTCTTTCAATACACATCAACTGAAAGATGTTGTTCAGAGGATTTTCAGCGATGAGAAAAGCAGACGTCCTTTCTTTGTTAATATTGTTTCCTTCGGATATCGTTTTGGTATTCCCTCTGATGCGGATATAATCTTTGATGTCCGTTTTCTGCCAAATCCTTTTTTTGTTGAAGAACTACGGAATTTTGATGGTCACGATAGTAGAGTGAGGGAATTCGTTATGGAATCTGAAGACGCAAAGGTATTTATCGGAAAGTTGTTCGATATGATGTCTTATCTGATGCCACTCTATGAGAAGGAAGGCAAGATGAGAATCACGATCGCCCTGGGATGCACCGGTGGAAAGCATCGTTCAGTCGTTATAGCAAACGAGCTTTTCTCTTACTTCTCAGAGCAGAATTACGAAGTTGCGGTAAATCACCGCGATATTAGCAAAAGCTAGCAGCGTTCTTTTTTTGATCTTGCTATTAACGTTGTCCTCTATCCAATGAGGGTTCCACCAATCCTTAGGATCAACTACATGTCCCATAGATTAGTTGCGAATAGTTTGATGATCGCCTCATACCAACCGTGGGGTTCTATTTTCCCCTCTTATACTTTAGGCTGTTGGCCGCTTCCACAGGAGCAATGGTGCATAAGCAAGGTCGAACACTGAGATCTGTGTTTTTGCCGACCACATGCATAAGGTCACCGGTCTCCAAAATCTGCCATGGGGTAGATTATGTATCAGAAAATGTAGAATCCATTGTTATTTACGGAAGAAGATATACTTCGAAATTTAGGCACTTTTCTGGGAGGGCCATCCCGTGACTTAGTGGAGTAGTTTCAAGGATTCAGTAAGGTTCAGATGAAGTGCTCTCGTTACCCGTCGAATCCTGTACATTAATTGATAATCTTTGGTTCCTCATTGTGGGTTTAGCGGGATCTAGATGGTTATGTACCATCCGATTATAGACACTGAGAAAAATAAACCGGTTACACATGGAACTACTATTTTGGTGAATTGCTTTTTTTGGGTCATCGATGTTTTAATGAAAAATTTGGGGTGTGCAAGGTTTTTAGAAAGAGCTCTTGATATCTGGGGGTCTTCTTGTTACTATGAATTTTGTAACCATTTTTGGAGAAATAAAGAATGAATGCGAGAAAGAAAAATGTTTTACTTGGTATCTGTGGAGGGATCGCAGCTTACAAAGCGGCCGAATTAACCCGCTTGCTTTATCGTGAGGGTTTCAATGTCCGAGTTGTAATGACGAAAAATGCTAAGGAATTCATAACAGCTCTAACATTTCAAGTACTTTCTGGTAATCCTGTTTTGGATGACATGTTTGCAGGGGAGAGATCCGGCATTAATCATATTGCTCTTGCTGATTTTGCTGAACTTTTCGTTATTGCCCCTGCGACGGCGAATGTGATCGGAAAAATTGCCGCTGGTATCGCTGATGATCTCTTAACCACCACAGTGATGGCCGTTAAGTGTCCTGTAATAATCTGTCCTTCCATGAATGTGGCTATGTACGAGAATTCAGCCCTGCAAGAGAATTTGGAAATACTCCGGAAAAGGGGAATTTACATTATTGAACCTGTTGTGGGAGAACTCGCTTGCGGGGTAGAAGGCAAAGGGCGTCTACCGGAACCGAACGTGATACTGGAAGAGATAATTTATCATACAACGGAAAAGGACCTAACTGGAGAAAGGATTCTGGTTACGGCGGGACCCACGAGAGAGCCGTTTGATCCAGTTCGGTTTATCACCAACTATTCTTCGGGTAAGATGGGATATGCAATCGCTAGGGCAGCGAGAAGACGGGGGGCGAGAGTTGTTCTTGTAAGTGGGCCTACATCTCTGGAGGCACCCCAGGGTGTACGGGTGGTGAATGTGGAAAGCGCAAGGGATATGTACAGAGCTGTGTTGGAGAATCTTGACGATGCCACGGTGGTTATAAAAGCGGCTGCAGTTGCAGATTATAGACCGGCTGTGGCGGCTTCCTCGAAGATAAAGAAAAGATCGGGACCTCTAACACTTACGTTGGAACGCAATCCGGACATCATAGGGGAGATAGGGAAACGGAAAGGTAATCGTATCGTGGTTGGTTTTGCGATGGAAACGGAGAATCTTCTAGAAAATGCATTACAGAAGTTGAAAAACAAAGGAATGGATTTGATAGTGGCAAATGAGCTGGGCGTACCAGGTGCCGGTTTTCAAAGTGATACCAATGTGGTGAAAATAGTTATGAGGGATGGTTCAGTGGAAACTTTGCCTTTGTTGCCAAAGATTGAGGTGGCTAATGCTATATTGGATCGTGTTAAAATGCTCATTGAGAGGAGAACATAATCGATGGGTGAGCTAAAAGATATCCTTTTAGCTCGACGGATGTTCTATGAAAAGCTATAAAGAGGAGCTCTTGGAAATTGTTGTTTCTTTGAAATCTTGGCTTATGGATCCCCGGATTGAGAAGAGTTTTTTACCCCGGGGTAGATTGGTCGAGAGCATTGAGGAAACTCTTGAGGATATAAAGGTTGATCTGGAGTGTTGTCGCCGCTGCCAACTTCATCGGTATCGTAAAAACATCGTTTTTGGGGAGGGGAATCCCAAGGCAAGACTGGTATTTGTCGGAGAAGCCCCAGGGGCTGAGGAAGACGAACAGGGAAGACCTTTTGTGGGTAAGGCGGGTCAACTTTTAACCAAAATAATTGAGGCTATGAAGATGAAGAGGGATGAGGTTTACATTTGCAATATTTTGAAATGCAGACCGCCTAATAACAGGGATCCACTACCCGATGAAATAAGCGCCTGTGAACCATTTCTCATTCGGCAACTGGAAGTCATAAAGCCAGAGGTAATTTGTGCCCTTGGATCCATCGCTGCCCGCACACTTCTGAGAACAGAAGTACCCATTACAGCTCTGCGTGGTCGCTTCCATTCGTACAAAGGAATAGACCTCATGCCTACTTATCATCCCGCCTATCTTCTCCGTAATCCTGCGGCCAAGAGGTACGTTTGGGAGGATATGCAACTAGTAATGAAGCGTATTCGCGAAGGTAAGGTTCAATGACAAATTCTAGAAGTGTATTACTGTGGATTTTATTCCTTGCCGTTGTTCTGATACCTCTTAAATCGGCTGTCTGTGATGACGCGAAACCGGTGTTTGACGTGATATCGGTGAGTGGGCCTATAACACCACCGATAGCTGAGTACATGTTAACCAGCATCAGAGAAGCCGCAAAAGAAGGAAGGGAAGGTTTGATTGTGGTTCTGGATACACCTGGAGGGTTGGATCTCGCTATGAGGGATATAGTTAAAGGTATCCTGGCAGCACCACTGCCTGTTATAGTGTACGTGCACCCTGCGGGAGCACGGGCAGCATCGGCAGGAGTTATTATAACAGTAGCGGCTCATATTGCTGCCATGACACCGGGAACTAATATAGGTGCAGCTCATCCAGTTGCTGTGGGTTTCGGCAAGCTCGACAAAACTATGATGGAGAAGTTGGAAAATGATGCTGCCGCCTATGCCAGGGGTATTGCAAAGAGCAGGGGGCGGAATGAGGATTGGGTGGAAAAAGCTGTGAGAAAAAGTGCTTCTATCACCGCTGAGGAGGCTCTTAAGAGGCAAGTTATCGACATAATAGCGGCGGATTTACAAGATCTGTTGAAGCAGATTGAAGGTCGAGCTGTTAAGATTGGAGAGAAAAAGAAGATTGTGAGAACTGCAGGAGCCGTGGTGAAAGAAAAGAAAATGGGAACAAGGCATAGAATTCTTGCCACGATAAGTGATCCCAACATCGCGTATCTTTTGTTTCTCCTCGGTCTCGCAGGACTTTATTTTGAGTTTTCCCATCCTGGAGCTATTCTCCCCGGGGTAATAGGAGGTATTTCACTTATACTAGCCTTTTTCGCAATGCAAACCTTGCCCGTGAATTATGCTGCCGTTTTGCTTATCATACTAGCCATAATCCTTTTTATCGCAGAGATGAAGGTTGCAAGCCATGGCATATTGACCGTAGGTGGCATAATTTCTTTGATTATTGGTTCTCTTATGCTATTTGAATCACCAGAACCAGCACTTAGGGTTTCTATGAAGGTTATGATTCCTGCCTTGGTTATGATTTCTCTCTTTTTTGTGACAGTTATATTTCTTGTCATTAGGGCCCAGAGGAGAAAGCGTCTGACAGGTAAGGAGGGTATGATTGGTACTGAAGGTCTGGCAATTACTGATGTACATACGGAAGGTAGGGTTTTCGTCAAAGGAGAGTACTGGAATGCCTTCAGTGATAAGCCTATTAACAAAGGAAACAAGGTGAGAGTTACAGCTGTGGAGGGCTTGCGCCTACGGGTGGAAGGTTTGCCAAAAGATGGAAAATCCCAGCATTAAGTGGAATTAGTAAAAAATTTAGCAGTTATGAGGGAGGGTTAATATTATGGTGTACACAGTTACCATTTTGGTCTTGTTGGTAGTTATTTTTTTGGCCTCTGCCATTCGGGTTCTCAACGAGTATGAAAGGGCTGTAGTGTTCCGTTTGGGAAGATTAATAGATACGAAGGGGCCCGGACTCATAATTCTGATACCCATTGTTGATAAAATGGTTAAGGTGGATATGAGGACCATAACCATGGATGTTCCACCCCAGGATGTTATCACCAGGGACAACGTGTCCATAAAGGTCAATGCGGTCGTTTATTTTCGGGTGGTGGATGCTAATCTTGCAGTAACAGAGGTGGAAAATTTCCTGTATGCCACGTCACAATTAGCACAAACAACGCTCAGAAGTGTTTGTGGTCAAGTCGAGCTGGATGAAATTCTTTCGGAGAGAGAAAAGATAAACCTCCATATTCAGGAAATCCTGGATAGGAGTACCGATCCATGGGGGATAAAGGTTACTCTCGTTGAGGTTAAACATATAGATCTTCCTGAGGAGATGAAAAGGGCTATGGCAAAGCAGGCAGAGGCTGAGCGGGAGAGAAGAGCTAAGGTAATTAATGCGGAGGGTGAGTATCAAGCCGCACAGAGGTTGTTGGAGGCTGCCTCTTTAATGGCCAAGGAACCCATTGCAGTGCAGTTGAGGTATCTCCAAACACTGAGTCATATAGCTTCAGAAAACAATTCCACTACAGTGTTCCCCATTCCCATAGATTTATTCCGGCCTTTCTTGAAAGGAATGGAAAAGTAGAATACGTTGAGAGGGTGGTCATGGATAAAAGAGAAAAGTTCAACATCATCACGGGGGGGATGATTCTGATTACCTTGGGTGTTCTTATCATTCTCAATAACACCCACATATGGTCGTTCGGTCACAGTTGGCCCGTGCTTCTGATCATAATTGCGATTGGTGTTCTTATACAGCATGTAAAAGATATTGGTGGTTGGATAATCCTCTTTGTTGGATTTATTTTTCTTCTCACAGAAGGTTTTGGCATAGAAATCTACATGCTGGGTAAGTATCTACTTCCTGTTTTGCTTATAGTTATAGGTGCCAACGTGCTTATGAAATACAGAAAAAGGAAATAATAAAAAGGAGGGTACCATGGGTTATGAAAACATCATCGTTGAAGTTGAAGCCGGTGTGGAGACTATACGCCTAAATAGACCGCAGGCCTTCAACTCATTAAACGACGCGATTGGAGAAGAGCTGGAGGCGGAAATAGAAAACTGCGCTAAAGATCCTTCGATAAAAGTATTGATTATAACTGGCGAAGGAAAGGCTTTTTGTTCTGGCGGTGATATAACGTTTTTTAAGAAATACTTTGAATCTGATCCTTCGGAGCCTTTTAGGCAGCTTATAAAGAGACTTAATATCGTTATACTTACCATTAGGAAAATGCCCAAACCTGTTATTGCAGCCATAAATGGAGCTGTAGGAGGAGCGGGATTTAGTCTGGCAGCTGCATGTGATCTGAGGATATGTGCCTCTTCTGTTAGGTTCCGCCAGGCTTACACTTCCATTGGAATGACGGGTGATGGCGGCTGGTCGTTACTTGTTCCTCTTCTCATTGGTTTTGGTAAGGTTACGGAATTACTGCTTTTGGATCCTGTATTTGATGCTCAACAAGCCCTTGCATGGGGCCTGGTACATCAAGTGGTGGAGGATGGGGAGCTTGAAAGTACGGTTAAAGGTGTTGCGCGGAAACTAGCTACAGGTCCTTCAACGGCATTTGCAATAGCGAAAGAAAACTTAAACCAGGCTATGCTTGGTCTGCTGGAAAAACAGCTCGAGTTGGAGAGAATGGGTATGATTAGGGCGTCTTACACGTCGGATTATATAGAGGGTGTGCATGCTTTTCTGGAAAAGCGGGCACCAAGGTTTACCGGAGGGTGAGGATATTTGGGATTTAGCGTTTAGTGAAAATTTATTGACATGCATTTATATTTTTACTAAAATGAAATAAATTTAAAGGATGCGCGATGGATAGACCGCAACTCATTTCAACACGCTATTTTTGGTTTGGTTATTTTTACGTGGGGAGGTCTGCCCATTGCGCCCCGAGGTTTTTAACGTAAGGTAAGCTAAAAGAAAAAACCAAGGCCGTGGGCAGAGGAAAACTCCCCACGGCCTTTTAATTTTTCTGGTCGTAGGGAGTGTAAGGGTCCCGGCAGGCGTGGAGGTGATCCATGGTTATTGTAATGAAGAAAAACGCTACGGAACAACAGATTAACACAGTTATTGAGTGGATAGAGTCCGTTGGTTACAGGACCCATCTATCGAGGGGAGTGGAGAGAACCATCATTGGTGCCATTGGGGATAGCAGAGGTCAGAATCATCTGACGTATCTCAGCATTATGCCCGGTGTGGAGAAGGTGATGCCAATTCTGAAACCATATAAACTCGCCAGTCGGGAGTTCAAAGAAGAGGATACAATTGTAAGGGTGAGGGACATCCAAATCGGGGGCAACAGATTTACAGTGATCGCAGGTCCCTGCGCCGTCGAAAGTGAGGAACAGCTCATGGAATGTGCTTACGTAGCGAAGAAAGCGGGTGCTCATCTGTTGAGAGGAGGCGCATACAAACCACGAACTTCGCCTTATAGTTTTCAGGGTATGGAAAAGGAAGGATTGATCATTCTCAGGAAAGTGAGTGAATGCACTGGGTTACCTGTGGTTACAGAAGTGGTAAATACCACTGATGTTGACCTGGTCGAGGAATATGCAGACATCATCCAGATAGGAGCAAGGAATGTACAGAACTTTGCCCTTCTAAAGAGAGTGGGAATGGCAAGAAAGCCTGTCCTTTTGAAAAGAGGTATGATGACTACTATCGAAGAGCTTTTGATGTCAGCAGAATACATTCTTTCCTCAGGGAATAGCCAGGTGATTCTCTGTGAGAGAGGCATCCGGACGTTCGAAACGGCTACCCGCAATACACTAGATATAAGTGCCGTTTTGGTACTTAAGGAATTGAGTCACTTACCCGTTATAGTGGATCCCAGTCATGCATCCGGTAATTGGAGATACGTGATACCTTTAGCACGAGCTGCAGTGGCTGTGGGTGCCCACGGTGTTATCGTCGAAGTACACCCTGAACCGGAGAAAGCAGTGTCTGATGGTATGCAATCTCTGAAACCGGAGAAATTTTATAGATTGATGGAAGAAGTCACTTTTCTGGCACGCACTATAGGGAAGGAGGTGTAGGTTCTAGATGAACCGCATTAGGGTAAATCTATCAAGCCGCACAGCTGATTCCCATGAGATAATAATTGGTGCTCATATTCTTGACCGGGTGGCTTTTATTATATCCAGGAGTGGGTGGGGTAACAGATATGTCATCATAACTGACGAGAATGTTTTAGAGATCCATGGTTCGACTGTTCTTGATCATTTCCGGGCAGTGGGGATTCAATGTGATGTTCTCACTATTCCCCAGGGTGAGTGTTCTAAAACTATGCTTACATGTTTGAAATTGGCGGAACAGCTTGCGGACTTAGAAGCGGATCGGAAAACCGCACTTGTTGCCCTAGGGGGTGGGGTTGTGGGAGATATTACGGGATTTCTCGCCTCCATATACATGAGGGGTGTAAGTTACATCCAGATTCCTACGACATTGATGGCTCAGGTAGACAGTGCCATTGGAGGAAAAACGGGAGTTAACGATGAAACTGGAAAGAACATTCTGGGAACATTTTATCAACCGACGGCGGTGTTCATCGATGTTTCTTTACTGAAGACATTGCCTGATTGTGAGTTTCAAAACGGAATTGCGGAGATTGTCAAGTACGGTATTATAGAAGACCCCTCGTTGCTCGATCTGTTGGAGGAAAATTTTACTGAATTGAGAAGAAACGAGTCGATACTTGTAGAGACTGTAGCCCGTTGTTGCAAGATAAAAAAGGGAATCGTAGAGATTGACGAGAAGGAGCTAAGTATTAGGAGGGTTTTGAACTTCGGTCATACAGTGGGACATGCAATTGAGGTGGAATCGCAATTTTCAATTTCGCATGGGAGAGCGGTGTCCATAGGGATGTGGGTGGCTACTTGTTTGTCGGAAGCTTTGGGTTACCTCTCGTCTGAATCCCGCATAAGGGTCGGTGAGATCTTTGGTAAGCTTAACCTTCCTATGCAGATCCCCAGTTATATAAGTGTTGAGGGATTGATGGAAAAGGTAAAGAGGGACAAAAAGAAGGAAGGTGAGAAGATAAATTTTGTACTTCTTAAAAAACTGGGTATGCCTTTTATAAATGGAGGTGTTCCTATGGAAACTCTACGGCAGGTAATAGAGGGGAATATGAGCTGATGGAGATTACATTAGAAAGGATTCGGTTAGCCATACGGGAAGTTGATGAAAAAATAGTTAGTTTGCTTAATGAGCGGGCACGTCTTGCGGTACAGATTGGCAAACTGAAGGAAATTAAAAATGTAGATATTTTCGACCCTGTTCAAGAAATGAAGGTGTTGAATCATATAAGCAACGTAAACCATGGCCCAATGAGCGATGAAGACCTAAGAGCTATTTACAGGGAAATACTTTCCACCTCTCGAAAATTGCAGAAGCCTCTCACCGTTGCATGTTTGGGACCGGCTGGTTCCTTCAGTCATATAGCTTTGAGAAAGGTGTTCGGAAGTAGTGTGGAGGTGTGTTTCACACCGAATATCGGAAATGTTTTCGACGAGGTGGAGAAAGAGAAGGTAGATTACGGACTTGTGCCCCTCGAGAATTCTCTTGAAGGTTCTGTGACACAGACATTAGATCGTTTAGTAGTGACCACCCTCAGTATTAGGGCCGAGATTTGTCTTAGGATATCTCACTATCTTTTGTCTAATGAAAAATCACTTAGAGACATAAAGAGGGTTTATTCTCACCCTCAGGCACTTGGCCAGTGCCGCGAGTGGTTGTCAAGGAACCTTCCCCACACTACCTGGGTGGGTGTGGATAGCACGGCAGATGCTGCTCGTAAGGCAGGGGTTGATGAGGGTTCGGCAGCCATAGGAAGTTATCTAGCTTCAGAAATTTACGGTATTCCTATTCTTGAAAGAGGCATTGAGGACTACCCCCATAATATTACTCGATTTGTGGTTCTTGGCAGAGGAGAAACAGCACCTACAGGTATTGACAAAACGTCCATCATCATTGCTACACCTCATGTTCCAGGAGCACTGTACCGGGCGCTCGAGCCCTTTGCTCAGGAGGCGATTAATCTTTTGCGTATTGAATCCCATCCTAGCAGAGAACATATATGGGAATACAGGTTCTTTATCGATCTGGAGGGACATGTGGATGATCAGAAGGTCAGAAGATGTTTAGATGAGGTTAAGAGAAGGACAACACTACTTAAAGTTTTAGGATCGTATATGCAGGATAAGGGGGTTGTATGATCTGTGTTTCCATATTACCTGAAACAGAAGAAGAGGCAAAGGATCTGATCATACGTGCATCCGGAGTTGCAAAAGCTGTAGAGTTGCGGATCGATAGGCTTAAATTTCCCAATCTTGAACTATTAAGAAAGTTCTGTACCGGTTATCTGGTTGTGACAAATAGGCGTAGGGAAGATGGGGGGTACTTTGATGGAACGGAGGAGGAGAGAATTGAGTCTCTTAAGGAAGCTGTAATATCTGGGGCCGATTATGTAGATGTGGAATTGGGCTCGGATCATAAGCACATTGATGGCTTAAGGGAACTGATAGATCGTGAGGGTAACAGGACAAGATTGATCATATCCCATCATGATCTTTCGGGCACACCACCACTCAACGAGATGAAGAATATATATTCCATGTGTCGTTCACTGGGGGCTGATGTGGTAAAAATTGTAACAAACGCCCATTCTGTTGCAGATAGTCTACGTGTCCTTAATCTCATTACGTGGGCCCATGAAGCGGGCGAAGAGATAATCGCCTACGCTATGGGTAAGGCGGGTGTGATAAGTAGGGTTATGGCCATTCTCCTTGGGGGCCACCTGAATTACGTTTATCTGGATGGGGAATATTCTACAGGTACGGGTCAATTAAGTTTGACAGAAATGATTAAAATCCTCGAAATGGTAGGACGTGAATAAGAGTTCGGCAAAATACGGAGTTTTTGGAGACCCTGTATCTCATAGTTTGTCTCCTCTGATGCACTTAGCCGCTTTTCAGGCTTTGGGTGTTAATGCGTCTTATGAGGCTTACACAGTTTCGGATGCCGAGAGGTGCATGGAGATCATCAGGAAGCTTGATATTATAGGAGCAAGTGTGACCATGCCATTGAAGGAGAAGGTTTTGAAATACTGCGATCATGTGGATCGACATGCAGAAGTGGTTGGAGCGGTGAATACCTTAGTTATTTCGGGAAATAAAATAAGTGGTTACAATACAGATTGGATTGGGGTTAGAGAGGCTGTTGGGAGTAGAAAAAACGTTAAGGGAAATGTGGTAGTAGTTGTTGGTGCAGGAGGAGCTGCTCGTGCGGCGGTGTACGCTGTCATTCAGAATGGAGGTATTCCTGTGGTTGTGAGTCGCAGAAAGGAACAAGGGGAGGCAGTAGCCCGCCATTTTGGTTGCCAGTACTGTCCTTTAGGTGAGATTGGAGATCTGAAGGCCGATGGTATGATAAACGCAACCCCTGTAGGTATGACACCATTTACCTCTCATATGGTGGTTGAAAGGGAGGTACTTGCACGTTTTAACTGGGTGATGGATATGGTCTATAAACCTATTGAGACCAAACTTCTAAGAGAGGCCTCTGCGCTGGGCATCGAAACGATAGATGGTGTGTCCATGTTTGTGCATCAGGGGGCGGAACAGTTCAGGATGTGGACTGGTATGAACCCTCCTTTGAAGGTTATGGAACAGGTAGTCCGGTTGGCGTTGAATGATCTAGCTTCTAGTTGTGGGGAGAAGATTTAATGGAAATTAGATTTATAGCTCCGGAGCATAAGCGGGAAAGGACTGTGAGAGTTCCAGGATCTAAGAGTTTAACACAAAGGGCTTTTGTTATAGCATCGCTCGCTGAGGGCAATTCTCTCATAAGGAATGCCCTGCTCTCTGAGGATACGAGGCTGTTGATGGAGTCTCTTGCTCGTTTTGGGGCGGATTTTAGTGTGAGTGAAGAAGGTGTTTTGGTTAAAGGGACAGGTGGTAAGCTGAAATCTACAGATCGACAAATTTATCTCGGGAATAATGGGACGGCACTTCGTTTTCTTCTTAGTATCGCCGCCTTGGGGAAAGGTGTATACCGTTTTACGGGAGATCCGCGCCTTCAGGAGAGGCCCGTTGGTCCCCTTGGGGAGATTTTGGTAAAGATGGGTGCGCGTATTGAATATCACAAAAAAGATGGTTGTATTCCCTTAGATGTTCATCCGTTTCGGTTACAAGGTGGAAAGTTCCGACTGCAAGATATGGAGAGTAGTCAATTTGTTTCGTCATTGATGATAAGTGGTGTTTTTACAGGGAAAGGTTTGGAAATCGTATTGGAAGGCAAACTTTTATCCCTACCGTACATTCACATGACAGCGGAGGTCATGCGGGCTTTCGGTGTGGATGTGGAAGTGAGATCCAATAGGATAAAGGTGCCTGGAGGACAATGCTATAAGGCAAGGGAGTGGGCGGTTGAAGGTGATGCTACTAGTGCCTCGTATTTTCTGGCTCTTGCTCCCCTGTGCCAGAAAAAAATTAGGGTTGAGAGCATTTCAAGCAATTCGGTTCAGGGTGATATAGGATTTCTAAGGATTCTCGAGAACCTCGGTTGTGAAATCCAAAATGGAGAAAATTGGGTTGAAGTCAAAGGGGGGAAAATGCCCACAGGTCAGCTTGAGTTCGATATGGGTGATATGCCTGACCTCGTTCCCACTTTGGCTGTTATTGCCGCTGTTCGTCCGGGTAGGACTGTGATAAAGAACGTGCCTCATTTGCGCATAAAGGAGAGCGACCGGATAGCGGCACTGGCGAGAGAATTATCGAAGATGGGAGTTGAGGTCATAGAGAGGCCTGATGGTATGGTGATAAATGGTGGTAATCCACGTGGTACAGAAGTGGAAACGTATAACGATCATCGTATTGCTATGAGTTTTGCCGTTTTGGGAAAGGTCGTGAAAGGAGTGTCCATCAGAAATCCTCGCTGTGTGGATAAGTCCTTTCCCAGTTTTTGGATTCTTCTTGAGGGGTAATGGAAAAAATATTTTTGATAGGATACCGATGCACAGGGAAGACAAGTGTGGGTAGAAAATTGGCAGAGAAGCTTGATGTATCTTTTTTTGATAGTGATGAATTGGTGGTAGAAAGAGCTGGATGCTCGATTTGTGATATAGTGTCCAGGTGGGGTTGGCCTTATTTTAGGACTTTGGAGAAGGAAGTTGTGAAATATCTAGCAAAGGTGCAAGGTCCTGGGGTGGTGGCTTTGGGAGGTGGATCAGTTATGGATGAGGAAAATGTTGATGCGCTAAGAGGAAAAGGTTTCTTTGTGTGGTTGTATGCCGATGTCAATACAATTGTCAGTCGTATGATTAAAGATAAGAAAACGTCATCTACACGTCCTTCACTCACTGGAGATGACGTTTACGGAGAGACACAGCAAGTATTGAGTATACGTGAGGGTGTTTACAGATCAATAATGGATGCGAAAATAGATACGAGAGGGAAGGAATTGGAACGTGTCGTTGATGAAATAATCTGGGAGCGGGAGAAGTGGCGGGTAACACGATTGGACAGCTGTTCAAAGTAACCACGTGGGGTGAATCCCATGGGACTGCCTTGGGTGTTGTTGTAGACGGGTGTCCTCCGAGAATTCCCATTTCCCGTGACGAGATTCAGGAGGAACTGGAAAGGCGAAAGCCGGGAACCGGAGATGGAACTTCGCCACGGAGAGAATCTGACACCGTTGAGATTCTCTCCGGTGTCTTTCAGGGAATGACAACTGGAACCCCTATTGCCATGATCATAAGGAACGTAGACACCGATGTTACCCCATATGAGACTATGTCTCGCATCTTCCGCCCGGGACATGGAGATTATACGTACTGGAAGAAGTACGGAGTGCGTGACTACCGCGGTGGAGGAAGAGCGTCTGGTAGGGAAACGGTAGCCCGTGTTGCTGCTGGTGCTATTGCTAGGAAAGTAATAGGTTTAGCGGGTATTGAAGTTCATTCGTACACGATCTCTTTGGGTGGGGTAGTGGCAAGAGAATTCTGTCCTGAGGTCGCAAGGGGTAATGTTCTACGCTGCCCTGACGAGAAGGCGGCTGAAGCAATGCTTGATGTTTTGGAAAAATGCCGCAATCAGGGGGATACCGTTGGAGGTGTGGCAGAGATACGTGTTAGGGGATGTCCACCTGGGCTTGGGGAACCGGTGTTTAATAAGCTAGACGCAGACCTTGCGGCGGCATTGATGAGTATAGGGACTGTTAAGGGTGTCGAAATTGGTGCGGGATTCAAGGCTGCTTTTATGAGGGGTTCGGAGTGTAACGATGCTATGGAATCTGGGGGATTTTGTTCTAACCATGCAGGTGGTATCCTGGCGGGCATAAGTACAGGGCAGGACATAGTTATCAGGGTTGCTTGTAAACCTATTCCTTCCATTAGACTTGAGCAAAAGACGGTGGATATAGAAGGGAGACCGGTAAAGATCAAGATCGAAGGACGTCATGATGTTTGTGTACTGCCAAGGATTCTCCCTGTATGTGAGGCTATGGTATGTATCGTTTTGGCTGATCATCTTTTACGACAGAAGGCTCTGGGATTGGTGGAGTAGATTTATACGATGGGTTTGGGTTTTGATAATGCGACCATTGGAGTAGTAGGCGGCACCCGTGGCATGGGACGTTGGTTGGCTGATTTTTTTCGTGAAAGGGGTTTCTGTGTTTACGTCTCGGGTCGGAATACGCCCGCTGATTCTAGTACATTGGCCGAGTTGTGCCAAGTGATAATTGTTGCTGTGCCTATTTCAGTAACATGCGATGTGATAAGGGAATTAGGACCTCGTCTCCCCGATGACAGGTTGCTCGTAGATGTTGCCTCACTGAAGAAGAGGTCGGTAGAGGCAATGCTGGAGAGTTCTACCTGTGAGGTAGTCGGTGTTCATCCTCTTTTTGGGCCAGCTGTTGAGTCAATAGCGGGAGAAAATGTGGTGGTATGTCCGGGAAGAGGCCAATCGGGTATGGAATGGATCTGCCGTACGTTTGTGGAAGCAGGAGCACGGGTGACAGTGACAACCCCAGATCACCACGATCGAGTTATGGCTGTAATTCAGGCAATTAACCATCTGAATACAATGATTTTTGGTAAAGTTGTCAGGGAGTCGGGTTTGTCCGAGGAAGAATTAGAGCGTTATTCTACTCCTTCTTTTCGTCAGAAATGGGAGCTCTTAAAGAGGATAGACGAACACCCCGAATTATATAGAGACATTATCACTCACAATGAGTACGTGGAGTCCATTGGGGCGCTTTATCTTGATGCAACTTTAGAACTGATGAACACACTCATAAAAGAGATTGACATAGCGGGCAAATTTTAGTATATTTAGAATAATATGAAATGTGTAGAATTAATACAAAGAGAATCAAGCTGGTGGTGGTGCTCCGAAAAATAGGGGCACCCCACAGCTAAAAAGTTAAGAAAATAAATTGCCGTGGGGACCCCAAGGGGAGGTGCTCCGCGGCAGTTTTTTATGAATTTGAAAGGCCGTGCTTAGGAGCACGGCCTTTAAATTTGGAATTGAGTGAGGTTTATAGATGATTGAACCATCATTTGCAGAATTTGTGGAACTCTCTAGGAGGGG
Organism: Syntrophales bacterium; assembly: GCA_026417625.1. Lineage (NCBI taxonomy): Bacteria > Pseudomonadati > Thermodesulfobacteriota > Syntrophia > Syntrophales > Syntrophales bacterium. The sequence goes on from JAOACW010000003.1 coordinate 105,758, forward strand.
CAATATCATACCTGTCTACAGGGAAGTATTGGCGGATACAGAAACTCCTGTCACTGTTCTTTTTAAGTTCTCACAAAATGATCCGGTGTTCCTTTTGGAAAGTGTTGAGGGTGGAGAGAAGTGGGGAAGATACTCTTTTTTGGGTTTCGATCCCCGGATGGTTGTTACGGTTGGTGATGAAGAGGTAAGGATCAGAGAGTACGGTGAAGAAAAGGTCCACAAGCATAACGGAGACCCGTTTGGCTTTCTGCGGAAATTTTTCAAAAAATTAAAAGTTGTGAGTGTTGGGGAACTCCCGCGATTTTGTGGTGGCGCAGTGGGTTACATTTCCTATGAGGCGATTCGTTTTTTTGAAAGCAGGTTGAGTAAAATCAAAAGGGCAGGTGATGGATGGGATTACGCCGCCTTTATGATAACCGACACGCTTGTTGTGTTTGACCATGTTAAACATACGTTGAAGGTTGTCGCACTGGCGTATGTGGATGGTGGTGATTTGAAGTCACTTTATGAAACGTGTGTGCAGAAGATTGATAAAGTAGTCCGCAGATTGAGAGATGAAGGGATCTCAGGTTTCTGTACCGTTCCGGTTGCTGAATACAAACCAGAGTTTAAGTCCAATATGGAACCAGAAGAATTTAAATCGATGGTGGAAAGAGCAAAAATGAATCTAGTAAATGGCGATATAATTCAGGTGGTACTTGCTCAGAAGTTCACCGCTGTATGTGAGTTGTCGCCGGTGAACCTGTATAGAGCCCTTCGTTTTATAAACCCTTCACCTTACCTATTTTTCCTCAGGTTCGGTGACAGATATATAATTGGTTCATCACCTGAGGTGCTCGTACGTCTCGAGGGCTACAACGTAGAGCTCCGCCCCATAGCGGGGACCAGGCCAAGAGGAAAAACGGAGCAAGAAGATCGCAAATTGGCTGACGAACTTCTTAAGGATATGAAGGAGAAAGCTGAACATGTAATGCTCGTTGATCTGGCTCGAAATGATCTAGGGCGAATTGCCAGGTTGGGTAGTGTCCAGGTTACTTCTTTTATGAACGTGGAAAGGTACTCTCATGTCATGCACCTCGTATCAACTGTGGTGGCAGAACTTGATGATGGGAATGATGCCTTTGATGTTTTCAAATCTGTGTTTCCTGCGGGAACCCTGACAGGTGCTCCGAAGATAAGGGCAATGGAAATTATAGATGAACTGGAGCCTGTAGGTAGGGGTCCTTATGGTGGTGCGGTGGGTTACTTTTCATTCAACGGTGGGATGGATTTTGCCATCACCATTCGCACGATCCTTATGAGTGGTAATCAAATATGTGTGCAGGCAGGTGCGGGTATAGTTGCGGATTCCGATCCGGTTGGAGAGTTCGAGGAGACAATGAACAAGGCGGCGGGCATGATCACAGCGGTCCAGATGGCGGCCAGTGGTCTTGACTTAGTTACTCTGCAGAGGGGGGATGTAAAGTGATTCTCATTATAGATAACTATGATTCATTTACTTACAATCTACTTCAATATGTAGGCCAGCTTGGTAAGGATTGTTTAGTAAGGAGAAACGATGAAATTACATTGGAAGAGGTGGAATGCTTGAACCCGGGGGCGATAATAATTTCACCAGGGCCGGGTACACCCGAACAAGCGGGGATTACTGTTCCCGTTATCTGTAAATTCTACAAATTGATACCCATTCTCGGGGTGTGTCTTGGGCATCAGTCTTTGTGTTATGCATTCGGCTCAGAAATTACAAGAGCGTCATCATTGATGCATGGAAAGACATCCTTAATCAAGCACGACGGACAAACTATTTTTAAGGGTTTGCCTAATCCTTTTATAGCGGGGCGTTACCATTCCTTGATTGTCAGAAAAGAGAGTGTACCTTCCTGTCTGAAGATAAGTGCCGAAACTGAAGAGGGAGAAGTTATGGCTGTAAGGCACAGGGATTATCTTGTCGAAGGGGTACAGTTTCATCCGGAAAGTGTCCTTACACCACAGGGTAAGAGGATTATCAGAAATTTTTTGGATCTTGTGGATGAACGAGGGAGATAAGGGGGTGTCTATGATAAAAGAAGCGCTTGTTAAGCTTGTAAATCGCCAGGATCTGGCGGAGGAAGAAATGGAGTTGGTTATGACAGAAATAATGGAGGGCAAAGCGACGGATGCACAAATTGCATCTTTACTCACAGCTTTGAGGATGAAAGGGGAAACCGTTAAGGAGGTGAGTGGAGCTGCACGAGTGATGCGAAGAAAGGCTTTGCGTATTGATGCTCGTTCGTCGGTTGTTGTGGATACGTGTGGAACAGGCGGTGACAACCGGGGGACTTTTAATATCTCAACAACGGCAGCTTTCGTCGTGGCCGCTGCAGGCATAACGGTGGCCAAACACGGGAATAGAGCTGTTTCCAGTGGGTGTGGCAGTGCCGATCTTTTGGAGGCACTGGGTGTGAACATTGAAGCGACGCCTGATGTTGTGGAAGAGTGCATTCAACAGGTAGGTATAGGTTTTCTTTTTGCACCTCGATTGCATGGGGCAATGAAGTATGCCCTCGGTCCCCGAAGAGAAATGGGTTTTAGGACCATATTTAACATGCTGGGCCCTCTTACGAATCCTGCATCGGCAACAGCTCAGCTCGTGGGAGTATATGCACCAGAATTGACAGAGATGTTTGCCCATGTACTCAGGAACCTTGGGGTTAAGAGGGCTTTCGTTGTCCATGGTTCTGATGGGTTGGATGAGGCCACTGTCACAGGGGAAACGAGGGTTTCGGAGTTGAGGGAAGGTGTCGTTACAACATATAACATTGATCCTATTCGTTATTTTGGGGAGTATTACAGTTTGGAAGAACTCCGCGGTGGCGATGCTTATACGAATGCAGAAATAACAAAATCTATACTCGCCGGGGAGGATGGGGCAAAGCGGAAGATAGTGATTCTTAACGCAGGGTTAGCTATTGTAGCGGCAGGAAGGGCGAGTACTCTTGAAGAGGGGATTAAGATTGCGGAAGAACGTATAGATGATGGATCTGCTCTTAGGAAACTTCGGGAACTTATAGATGTGAGCAATTCCTGAGAAGGTAATATGATTGCAAACATTCTGGCTAAAAAACGGGAAGATGTCGAGGAGGCGAAGAGGAGGAGGCCTATAAAGGAAGTTATTAGCGGGTGTGGGCAAAATAGGATCAGAAACTTCCCATTTGAAAGGGTACTTGAGGAAAAACCTGTAGCCATAATTGCAGAGATAAAGTTACGTTCGCCATCGGTGGGAACGCTGAGAGAAAATGTGGATGTGGTCCGTATTGCTGAATTATATGAAGCGTGTGGTGCTGCTGCGATTTCTGTGATAACTGAACGGCATTTTTTTAGAGGAAGTGATGATTACATCACTTCTGTGCGAAACAGTGTAAGTGTACCTTTACTTAGAAAAGACTTTATCATCGATGAGTACCAGTTGTATGAGACACGTTTTCTTGGTGCGGGTGCCTTGCTGCTAATTGTTGATATTTTGGATGACGAACAGCTTAGTGATTACATTCAACTTGCTGATGAGTTGGGTTTATCCGCCGTGGTGGAGATTCACAATGAAAGAGGACTACATAGAGCTTTAAAAAACGGTGCGAGGATCATTGGGATAAACAACCGGGATCTTACTACCTTTAAAACGGATTTGAACACCACTTTTAGACTGGCACCTCTAATTCCGCCGGGGAGGTGTATCATAAGTGAAAGCGGAATCGAGGATAGAGATGATATAGAGAGTCTTCTGGCAATAGGGGTCAAGAATTTTCTCATCGGTGAAGCACTGATGAGAGCTCCGGATATTTCTTCGAAATTGAGGAGTTTTATAGATGCACTGCGTTGACAATAGGATGGGTGTCAAGATCAAGGTGTGCGGTATTACAAGAAAACATGACGCGCTTTTGGCTGCTAGTTTGGGGATACACGCCCTGGGATTTATATTCTATCTTGAGAGTCCCCGTAATGTCGAACCAGAAGCAGCAAGTGAGATAATAAAACTGGTTCGTGAGCTTTATCCTCATTGTCAGAATTTCCTTCCAGGCGCGTTGAAGATGGAAGAGAGACCTCTTTTTCGTCCTGCGTTTGTTGGTGTGTTTGTTAATGAGGATCCCTTTAGGGTAAAGGAGATAATGGATTACTGTGGTTTAGATTTTATTCAGCTCCATGGTGATGAATCACCCGATTATTGCCGTTTTTTTCCAAAAGATAAGGTGATAAAGGTATTTACACTGCGATCGAAGGATGATCTTTATCTTATAGAGAAGTACGATTTAGAGGTGGTTATGATAGATAATCGTACTGAACATCTCTATGGGGGGACGGGGTTAACGGCGGATTGGGACCTGGCAAAGTTTGTGGGAGCCCGCTACCGTTTAGTTCTCTCGGGTGGTTTGAACTCCGGGAATGTAGCGGATGCTATCCGTAAGGTTTTACCTTTTGCAGTGGATGTAAATAGCGGTATTGAAAGTTCCCCAGGAGTAAAGGATTCGTTTTTAATGGTGGATTTTGTCTTGAAGGTAAGGGAGATCTGCAAGGAGATAGGTTATGAAGCGATATCGCTTACCGGATAAAAGAGGTCATTTTGGTACCTTTGGTGGGCGTTACGTAGCAGAGACGCTCATGTCTGCTTTGCTCGAGCTTGAAGAAGAGTATAAGAAGTTCCGCGTGAATAGAGAATTTCGAAGGGAGTTGGATGACTATTTGCGTGATTACGCAGGGAGGGAAACACCCCTATATTACGCAGGGCGTTTGACGGAACGCATTGGGGGAGCAAAGATTTATCTCAAAAGAGAGGATCTGAACCATACAGGTTCCCACAAGATAAATAACACCATAGGTCAGGCCCTGCTCGCAAAAAGGATGGGGAAATCTAAGATAATTGCTGAAACTGGAGCAGGGCAACATGGAGTGGCAACGGCCACTGCTGCTGCTCTTTTCGGCATGGAATGTAAGATCTATATGGGAAGGGAAGATATGCGTAGACAGGCTCCAAATGTGCACAGGATGCGGATTTTGGGTGCAGAGGTGATTGCTGTAGATTCTGGCACTGCGACTTTGAAAGATGCTATGAATGAAGCTATGAGAGCGTGGGTCACAAATGTGCGGGATACGTTCTATATAATTGGCTCCACTGCAGGTCCCCATCCCTATCCCATGATGGTCAGGGATTTTCAAAGTGTGATTGGCAGGGAGACGAAACGTCAGATCCTGAAAAAAGAGGGGAAGTTGCCGGATGTGCTTGTGGCGTGTGTGGGTGGTGGTAGCAATGCTATGGGTCTTTTTTATCCTTTCCTTGAGGATGATGTAGCCCTCGTGGGTGTAGAAGCGGCGGGTAAGGGTATAGAAACAGGAAAACACGCCGCATCTGTGACTGCAGGAAATTTGGGGGTTCTCCACGGTAACAAAACGTACCTACTTCAGGATGAATATGGGCAGATCAAGGATGCCCATTCCATTGCTGCCGGGTTGGATTATCCAGGAGTGGGTCCAGAACATAGCTACCTGAGGGAACAGGGAAGGGCAAGTTACGTGGCTGTTAAAGACGGTGAAGCATTGGAGGCCTTCTTTACTTTGTCACGTTTGGAGGGAATAATCCCTGCGTTGGAAAGTGCCCATGCTCTCGCATATGCTATGAAACTGGCTTCAGAAATGGGAAGGGATCGTATCGTTGTTGTCAATCTTTCTGGCAGAGGGGATAAGGATACGGGTATAGTTGTGGAGATGATGCAAAATGGGAAGGATTGATACTCGTTTCGCCACATTAAAGGGGAAAGGTGAAAAGGCTCTAATTGCTTATATAACTGCAGGTCACCCTGACTTAGAGATAACTGAAGCCGTGATACCTGCGCTTGCTGATGCAGGAGTAGACGTTGTAGAAATTGGTGTTCCTTTTTCAGATCCAACAGCGGATGGACCCATTATCCAAGGGTCGTCTCAAAAGGCTCTTCGATCCGGAACGACTCTTCCGTCCATTTTGGAAATGATAAAGAGATTCAGAAATCGTGTTGCTATACCCCTAGTTTTGTTTAGTTACTACAATCCGATCTTTGTTTTTGGTGCGGAAAGATTTGCGAGAGTTGCAGCTGAAAGTGGAATTGACGGTATACTTGTCGTTGATTTGCCCCCTGAGGAGGCTTGTGAGCTCAGGTGTTATACGGACAAGGCTGGACTTGATTTTATACCTCTGGTTGCGCCGACAACGAGCAGTAAAAGGATGAGACTCATTGTAAAAGAGGGATCAGGTTTCATTTATTACATAACTCTAACCGGGGTAACGGGTACGGGCCGACCTTTTGTGGAAGAGGTTAAGGAAAGAGTCCTTGAGATTAAGTCATTTTCCCCTCTCCCTGTGGTAGTTGGATTTGGTATCTCAACTCCTGAGCAGGCTGCGGAAATTGCGTCTTTTGCCGATGGTGTTGTCGTTGGCAGTGCATTTGTCAAGCTGATGGATAGTGTTTCGAGAGAAGATTTGGTGGAAAAGGTTTGTAAATTCGCATCCTCAATTAAACTCGCAATGGATAACTCTAGATGAGAATTAAAGAAGTCTCGATAGTTTTGAAGAAAGATCACCCAACAGATCGTGACAGGTCATATCAAATTTGAGGGGTGTAACCGTAATGTATCCATTACTTAGAGCCACTATATCCGTCTCTGGATCATCGTTGTTGTCTATTTTCGTTTCACCCATAAGCCAGTAGTAGGTATTTTCCCTTGGATCGATTCTTTTATCGTAGCTCTCTTTTATCCTTGTATAACCTTGTTTCACGACTATTACACCTTTTATCTGTTCAGGGGGTAGATTCGGGATGTTCACGTTGAGAACCACACCAGGAATGGGATTCTGAACGATAAAAGCGGCCATTTTTCTTGCAAATCTTGCAGCAAAACTATAGTCGGCATCCTTGTATGAGTCGAGGGATACTGCGAGTGATGGTATGCCGAGTATTGCGCTTTCGGTTGCTGCGGAAACCGTTCCAGAGTAAAGAACATTTATGCCCACGTTCGCACCTCTGTTTATACCGGATACAACGAGGTCTACAGGACCACCCGCAAGTTCTCTAACGCCTATTTTAACGCAGTCAGCTGGAGTTCCCGCCACGGCATAGCCATAAAAGTAGCCGTTTTTTTTGGCGGGACGAACCATAAGTGGTCTTGTGATGGTAATGGCATGTCCAACAGCACTCTGTTCCACTTCTGGAGCTACGATGAGACATTCTGCGTCTTTGGATAGTTCCTCATGAAGAACTGCTAAACCCCTTGCATATATGCCGTCGTCGTTTGTAAGCAAATATCTCATACGTGCTAACTCCGCTCCTTGTTTTGTAGTTCGTGCAATAAAACACCCGGAAGGATATTGATCCCCCAGGTGCTAAGTTTTATTGTTTTACTCAGATTTTACTTTACCTCTTCAAAATCAGCGTCAACCACATCATCGTCTTTCTTTCCCCCCGCGTAAGTGTCGGTCTTACTGGTTCCTGCACCTGACTGTTGAGCAGTTGTCCGTGCGTACATAGCTTCTGCCAGACGATGGGATGCGGTGGTGAGTTCTTCCTGAGCTGCTTTTATAGCGTGGATATCATTCCCTGCCATAGCCTTTTTGACCTTTTCAATTGCCGCTTCTATGCGTGCTTTCTCTGAGGCATCTATTTTATCGCCGAATTCTCTTATGTTTTTCTCCACACTGTACACAAGGGCATCTGCCTGATTGCGAGCCTCAACCAATTCTTTCTTTCGTCTATCTTCTTCTGCGTGCATCTCTGCCTCTTTGATTAATCTCTGGATTTCCTCTTCAGTTAAACCGCTGGAAGCTGTGATCCTTATGCTTTGCTCCTTTCCAGTCCCTAGATCCTTGGCTGATACGTGGACTATACCGTTGGCATCAATATCAAATGTCACCTCTATCTGCGGTATACCCCTGGGGGCCGGTGGTATACCGATGAGTTCAAAGCGTCCCAGAGATCGGTTGTCGGCTGCCATGGGACGTTCACCTTGGAGGACGTGAATGGTGACGGCAGTCTGATTGTCCGCAGCGGTGGTGAATATCTGACTCTTCCTTGTGGGTATGGTGGTATTTTTTTCTATGAGTTTTGTAAAGACACCACCAAGTGTTTCAATACCTAGGGATAGGGGGGTCACGTCCAGAAGGAGTACATCTTTGACGTCTCCCGCCAAGATTCCGCCCTGGATCGCCGCACCGATTGCAACGACCTCGTCAGGGTTCACCCCTTTATGGGGTTCCTTCCCAAATATCTCTTTAACCTTTTGCTGAACGCGGGGCATCCTTGTCATGCCTCCCACAAGGATCACTTCGTCAATATCCTTGGGAGTGAGACCTGCATCTTTGAGTGCCGTGCGGCATGGAGGTTCCAGTTTCTCTATTAAATCCTCCACAAGGGCCTCCAGCTTTGCCCGTGTCAGTTTCATATTCAGATGCTTTGGACCAGATGCATCTGCGGTTATGAAAGGAAGGTTAATCTCCGTTTCCAACGCTGTTGATAATTCTATCTTTGCTTTTTCTGCGGCCTCTTTCAGACCTGCAAGGCCATACGATCGTTGCGTAAATCTATCCCGTAGTCCTTCTTAAACTCATTTGCAAGGTAATCGATGATTCTTTGGTCGAAGTCTTCTCCACCCAAGTGGGTATCACCATTTGTTGCTTTTACCTCGAAAACACCATCTCCGAGTTCCAGTATGGATATGTCAAATGTTCCGCCACCGAGATCGAATACTGCTATCTTTTCGTCTTTCTTTTTATCAAGGCCGTATGCTAGTGCTGCGGCGGTAGGTTCGTTTATGATTCTTACCACATTAAGACCCGCGATACGTCCTGCATCTTTTGTTGCTTGTCTCTGGGCATCGTCAAAATAGGCGGGTACTGTAATTACTGCATCTATTACCTTTTGACCGAGATAATCTTCTGCTGTCTGTTTCATTTTAGTAAGTATCATTGAAGATATTTCAGCTGGGCTGTAATTTCTTCCCTTTACCATTACATGAGCGTCACCGTTTGGTGCTTCAACGATTTTGTAGGGCAGAATTTTTTTGTCGTATTGCACTTCCTTTGAGTTATACTTTCTTCCGATAAGCCTTTTAACGGCGAAGATGGTATTTTCAGGGTTAGTTATGGCTTGTCTCTTGGCAGCTTGTCCTACAAGGCGCTCACCGCTGTCGGTGAAGGCCACCATGGACGGTGTTGTTCTGCTTCCCTCCTGATTTGGTATAACAACAGGGTCTCCCCCTTCCATTATCGCTACACAGGAGTTCGTGGTGCCCAGGTCTATTCCTATTATCTTTTTACCCATTGTTTTCATCCTCCTTGAGTTTTTTAAGCTTTTTCTTCTTCGCAGGCGCCATTATTCGAACTGCGTTTTTTGCATATTGCAACCTTAGCAGGTCGTAACAACCTCCCATTCAAAAGGTACCCTTTCTGGTATTCTTCGACAATCTCATTTTCTTCATGATGTTCGCTTTCAACCTGAGCGAGAGCTTCGTGGTAATTAGGATCGAAATAGCAGTTCAAACAATCGATAGGTTCCACGCCGTACTTCGCTAAACATGACATCATTTGAGATCTGACCATCTTGAGGCCTTCTTTGAAAGCTGCGAAGTTTTCTGTTTTTTCCGATTGTTCTATCGCTCTGTCGAGGCTATCCAGAACTGGTAACATATCCCGTATCAGATTTTCCTGACCGAATTTTATTACCTCTGCTTTCTCCCTAGCAGATCTTTTTTTGTAATTTTCCAAATCTGCCAGTGCACGGAGGTATTTGTCATAGTTCTCCGCCGCCTCTTTTTCTTTTTGTTTTAGCTTCTCCTGAAGTTCTTCCCCTTCATACGGTTTAACTTCAGGTAATGATGATACCTTTTCTTCAAAGGTTGTATCCTGTGAAGATATTTCCTTTTTTTCTACTATTTCTTTTTTCTCCATTGCTTTTCCCCAATAGGTTAGTGTGTTTTTTATTTAATGTCCGGCATCTGGAAGAGCTTCATGTCCACCAACTGACATATGACATGACCAACGGTTATGTGTACTTCCTGGACACGTGGCGCAAGTGATGATGGCACATTTAGATGATAATCCACTATATCCTTGACATCCCCTCCATCACCACCTGTTAGGCCAATTGTTATAAGTCCCATTTTTGCTGCCTGTCTGAGTCCATTCACCACGTTTTTTGACCTTCCGCTGGTACTAATACCCCATGCTATGTCACCCGGGTTTCCTAGGGCCCTGATCTGTTTACTGAATATTTCTGAGAAGTCGTAATCATTACTGATACTAGTAAGTACAGAAGTATCTGTACTGAGAGCTATCGCGGGAAGAGGAGGCCTCTCTATTAAAAAGCGATTTATAAATTCTGCCGCAAGATGCTGAGCATCCGCTGCACTACCTCCGTTACCGAAAAGCAGGATTTTGTTTCCCGCTTTAAGTGCATTTGTTACAACCTCCACTACTTCCACTATTTTCAGGAGGTTCTCGTTGACAAATACCTCTTTTAAGTGATTACTTTCTTTGAATATCCTAACTATTAAGTCTTCCACTTCGAAGCTCTCTTTTTTCTAAGCCGGCGCTAATATATTTATCCGTACAAGGTGTGTCAAGGTTGCTACTGTGAAAAGGTATTTGACTGTTTTTTCGATGTTGAAAGGGAAAATTTAAACGTTTGTATTCGAGGTGTCAGGATGTGTTTTGAGAACCCGTTCGGCTGCTTTAGCGATTTCTACATCATGGTTGTGGTTCAGTGAGAAGATTCTAAGGTGAATTATGCGTGCAGGAATAGATTTAAACATCTCGATTAAAGGCTCACGGGATATCTTTCCTGTGCTGGGATCGAATACGTTTATTTTACCTGAATGAGCCATTGGGTTTACTGGCCGGGGGTCTTGAGTGACCATATCTATGACAAGGGGTATTCTTTTCAGGTGCATGGGAAGGTAGTGGCGTAGCAATTGTTCGTACTCAGCTGCTTCTGCCATTCGTGTTCCTCTTTGAAGCTCATCTAGAGAAATGTCTGTATAATAGGACATTTTCCATTTGACTTTGCGGTTATAAAGTTTAGCCCATTCTCTACCTAGTTTTCTTTTTTTTTGATCTGTTTCATCATACCAGTTCGTAACTGTTGAAAAAAGTTTCCATTCATCCAAATGCAGATATTTTCCAAGATGTTTTATGGGGTGATAAGGGAAGATAATGTTCATGGTGTCCCTGAATATTTCCTTGAGATGAAGGTCAATAGCCCTCGTTGTTCTGTGAAAATATACGTTTGTGTAGAGACTCAAACGGGCGTTAAGAAATCGCCTCAGTGCTGACAGTCCTGCTTGGTGGAGTGTTAAGCCTTCGTCTGTGTAAAACGAGTAGTATTTCAAACGGTCGATATCAACCATGTCTAAAGAGAAACCTGTCATGTATGCGTCACGCTGTACGTAGTCTAGATTGTCTACGGTGTATATACCCGAAAATAACTGTCTTAGTTTCTTCAACCACGGGGGGGCATTGTATTTATCTTCCGTTTCTGTTTCTTTTTTGATTAGAAATGCCACGTGTTCAGGGTTTAATGTTTCATCTTCATCGAAGTATCCCGAAGGGCTACGTCTTATTGCTTTAATTGTGAATCCCAGTTTCTTCTTGATTATTTCCTGACCTATGTCTTCGTGGGTTAACTTGTACTGAGAGAGGAACTGCTCGTCGAAGAAGTGCCCGTATGGTCCGTGTCCCACATCGTGGAGTAGTCCAGAAATTCGCATGAGTTCTTCAACATAGTTTGCCGATGGTGAGTCGGGGTGAATCTCTTTCAAACTGGGATAGAGAACTTTTGTAAATTCGCCGGCAAGGTGCATAGTACCCAGAGAGTGCTGAAATCTGGTATGTTCTGCGGAGGGATAAACCCAGCGAGCACTCTGCAACTGGTATATACGCCTCAACCGCTGTAGCCATGGTGAGTCTATGATGTCCTGCTCTGTTTTTTCATCTTTTTTTTCTGGTGAGGGTATTGTAAATACGATGTATGAATAGATAGGGTCTGCAATGAGTGCAGTCCCCTGATAGCGAAAACGCGGGTAGAAGCTTTTTTCTATAGCCATGGTGTTTTTATAACGTATGCCGAAAGGTGTATCAATAGGATTTTAGAAACCATATCCCGGAGTTAACGATCGCCATTACGGGGTAAAATTTTATGGTAGGAAATAAGAAGGTTTTAGCCGTATGGAATCTTAAAGGAGGTGTGGGAAAGACTACATGTACTGTTAATATCGGTGTTGCTTTGGGTATTTTAGGCAAGAAGGTATTGCTTATAGATATGGATCCACAGGCGCACCTGGCTTATGCTTTGGGTATTTCATCTCTGCAAATGAAATGCTCAATCCTTCATTTTCTCGAAGGAAGTGTCCCCTGGCGAGAGATTTTAGTATTGAAGGAGGGGGTATGGGTTATTCCATCGTCATCTGATCATTTTTTTGATGGGTTTTTAAGTAGGAGTGCTCCGGAAGATGAGGTTATCCTTCGAGAGAGGATCTCTGGAATAACTGGCTTTGATTTTGTACTTATAGATTGCCCGCCTGCTTGGAATGTCTTGACGGTAAACGCCCTGGTTGCTGCTAGTGATCTTCTGGTCCCCATCCAGGTGGAATTTATGGCCTTGAAAAGCCTGGGTAGACTGTTTGCTTTTGTGGAAGAGGTTAAGAGGAGGCACAATGGTGACCTGAAAATCGGCGGAATTATTGGTAATAGGTACGATGGTCGCAAAAAGTTAGATAGAAAAATGGTGGAAAGCCTCAACCGTCGGTTTGGAGGGATGGTTTTCTCAACTTTGATTAGGGAGAACGTTAAGATCGCGGAGGCTGCAGGTTATGGCCAGTCCATTTTTTTGTATGCCCCGAAAAGTAGGGGTGCAAGGGATTTTCTTGCTTTGGCACGTGAAATAGTTTCTCATAAATCTTTTGCTGTTGAAAAGAAACCTGATATGGATTAACCAATGTGCGTTGTGAACTTTTTGTCTATGTGAAGGAGTAGAGATGATACGGGAAAGCAAAGGCGAAATAGTCCCAGGTTTGTATGCTATAGGAATTCCAGATCTACCAGCTTATCTTATCGTTGGCAAAGAACCGACTCTGTTTGATGGTGGTATTACTTTTATGGGTCCCACGTACATCAATGATTTGAGAAAACTCCTTGGTGATGAAAGGCGATTGTTGTACAACATACTCACACATTCCCATTTTGATCATGCAGGTACAACTCCTTTTCTCAAAAGAAAGATTCCCCGTATGAAAGTAGCGGCCCATTCGCTTGTGGCAAGCACATTGAGAAAGAAGAGTGCTGTTGATCTGATAAGGTCGCTTTCGTCTGAGTTTGAAGTGAAATACAGGGATTTTATCGGTGATGAAAATGTATCTTTTTCTGAGGTGGATGTAGATATCACTTTGGAAGATGGTATGACCATTTACTTAGGTGGTGGTGTGGAGATTTTGGTAATTGCCACGCCGGGACACACGAGAGATTCAATGTCTTATTACATTTTGCCATTTAAGGCCTTGGTCACTGGTGAGGCAATTGGTGTTTTTGATAAAAACTATTCGATTCAACCTGAATTCTTGACAAGCTATAAGAACTATCTTGCTTCCTTGGAAAGGCTTGCCCAGTTGGATCTAGAAATAATTATGATGAGCCATTATTTTGTTCTTACTGGGGAAGATGCTCGTGAATACATACCCCGATCTATAGAAGCCACAAAGCGTTTTCGTGATAGAATTGAGAGGGCACTTAAGGCTAATGGGGGAAACCAGGAGGCAGTGGTGAGAAAGATATACGAGGAAGATTTCATAGGAACGGGTGCAGTGATGCAGGAAGAAAGACCTTATCTTTTGAATTTGCAGGCGAAAGTAAGGTGTATAGCTGAGGGGCTGTGATGGAGTTCTTATTTTTGCATCTTAACACCGTAATGCTCTTCAATCCAACGTTGGTACTCACCGCTTCTCACACGATTTGCCCATTCTATGTTTTGCAGATACCAGTTCACAGTTTTCCTAATACCTGTAGCGAATGATTCCCGGGGACTCCATCCTAGTTCATTGTGAAGCTTGCTGAAATCTATGGCATATCGTCGATCGTGACCGGGACGGTCTTTAACAAATGTGATAAGAGACTTTCTATGAAGGCCACTGACGGGTGGTACGTATTCATCTATCAGATCGCATATCGTTTCTACAATGGTGATATTTTCCATCTCTGCATTGCCACCTATGTTGTAGGTCTCTCCCCGTTTGCCTCTCAACATGATGAGCCATATGGCCTCACAGTGGTCAGTGACGTAAAGCCAGTCCCTTACGTTCTTCCCGTCCCCATAAATGGGTAGAGGTTTATTCTCTAGAGCGTTCAGGATCATGAGGGGTATAAGTTTCTCTGGAAATTGATAGGGACCATAATTGTTAGAGCAGTTGGAAATTGTCACAGGTAAACCAAATGTACGGTGGTAAGCTCGAACTAGATGATCTGCTGCTGCCTTTGATGCAGCATAGGGACTGTTGGGGCGATAAGGTGAATCCTCTGTAAAACGGCCCTGAGGACCGAGACTGCCGTAAACCTCGTCAGTACTGACATGATGAAATAGTTTAAAACTATCTCCTCTCTGACGGGAAAGTTCCAACAGGTTGTATGTTCCCACGATATTGCTTTGAATGAACCCACCGGGATTTCTTATAGAACGATCAACATGGGATTCCGCAGCAAAGTGACACACAGCGTCGATGTTGTTTTTTATAAAAACCTCCCGCATCTTACTTTCGTCACATATGTCTGCCCTTATGAAGGTGTACTGTTCCGGGAATTTTTTCTCAATGTCAGAGAGATTCTCGGGATTCCCGGCGTATGTAAGTTTATCCACATTTATAATACGTCCTTCGAAAGAGGCGTTTTCTAGAAGATATCGTATGAAATTACTTCCTATGAATCCACAACCTCCAGTAACTAGAAGATTTCTTATCCTCATTTTTCGTGCTTATCCCGTTACTTATTATTTTAAAAAACTCTGAATAATGCGGTTCACGGCCTCCTCGTATGTGAGACCAAGACTCATGAGTTTTATGAGCTGATCGTCCGCTATTTTTCCTATGGATGCTTCATGAGTCAGCTCCGCTTCCGGGTGAAGGGCCCGCAATGCTGGTATCGTTTCGTTTTTCCCATTGTCCATGAGAATTGCATCACATTCTATGTGACCAAAAGATGGTGCAGTAGACTCCATGGTTGCGTAGAAATGTTGAACCGAGTCCCCTTTTATAACCGAGCGTGATATGAGATTGGCCCTGCTGTTATTTCCTTTAAGGTAGATGGTGTTTTTTGAAACTGCTTTTTGATTGGCATCCGTCAATACCCGTTCTGTTATAAGGAGTACCCCGTTTGTTTTAACTGTTGCCTCATTTTCTCTTTGAGCTTCGTCCACGCCTCCTAATTGGACTAATTCCATTTCTGCTGATGCACCTTCTTCGAGGAGAACTTTTGTTTTTGGGTTTAGGATACGTCTTCCCCTCCCCGGTCCTGTTGCGTAGTGACGCTCGATGTACTTTACGCGAGCTCCTCTTTCTACATGGAATTCATGGAGCCCTTCATGACCTTCCGGTTCCACACTTGCGCAGTGAATGCCGCATCCGGCAATGATGGTTACATCTGACTCTTCTCCTATGAGGAATACGTTGCGCACAATATCGTAAAGACCAGCGGCACTTACGATGACGGGGATGTGAACGGACTCGTTTATGGTGCGGGGTTTGATGCGAACGATTATACCCTGACCATCTTCTATGCTTTCAATATCGATGTTTGCAGTAACTTGCCTGGAGAGTAATTTGCCGTCTTTTCTAATGTTATATGCCCCTTTGGGCAGTCCTTCTAACTCCGCAACTGTTTTGAGAAGGTGTTCATCGATAGCATTTAACATCTTCGGCGCCTCCCTTACAACTTCTGTATCCACATACGCTCAAATCTACTAGCATAGGTAACGCCTTTTCCAGGCTTCCCTCATAGACTATTTTACCCTTGTTCATGATGAGAATTAAGTCTACAGTCTCTAGAAAGTCTCTGTTGTGACTGACCACAATGGTTGTGGTTCCCCTTTCCTCACATTCTTTTTTGAGAAGATGCACCATAGGGTTTATTGTCCAGAGATCAATACCTGTGTCTGGTTCATCGTAGATTGCAAGTTTGGGATTTCGTGCAATAGTTGTAGCAAGTTCAATTTTTTTTATCTCGCCGCCGGAAAGTTTTGTATCAACTGGACAGTCGAGATAGGATAGAGAACATATACCCACTCGACGCAAGAGGGCGAGTATTTGTTCCTCTTCATTCGTACCAGCGGCTATAGATAGAAGTTCTCGAAACGTGATACCTTTAAAGCGTGCCGGCTGCTGAAAACTGTAAGCGATTCCTCTTTTTGCTCTCTCTGTTATCGATAAGTTTGTGATATCCTGTCCTTCAAAAAAGATGGACCCTGAAGTTGGTTTATTAATACCCATTATGAGTTTTGCTAGGGTAGTCTTTCCTGATCCATTCGGCCCTGTGATACCGTAAAACTTTCCCTTCTCAAAAGTGTATGAAAATCCTTCGATGATTGTCCGTTCCCTTTGCCCATTGTTGGGATCACCGATAGTTACTTTGTATACCACATCTTTTAATACCAGCATAATGTTACCTCCTTTTTATCGGCGAGTGCTTTGCCTCCCGTGCCTTATGTGATAAATCCGACAGAAAGTCAAGTTAGTCAGATTTATTATAGGTAGCTTCTAGCCCCTACGTATTTTCTAGCATAGAATTTGTTATTAAGTGAGTCAATTCGGATTTTTTTGCCCTGTCCAGGTGCGTGGACGAATTTGCCATTGCCGAGGTATATACCCACGTGAGAAACTTTTTTGCCTCCCCGTGTAGCGAAGAAAACAAGATCCCCCTTTTTTAGGTCCTCAGAGTTTACCGGTTCGCCAATTTCGAATTGCATCTGCGATGTTCTAGGTAGATCAAGTCCGTTTAATCTATAGACCGTCATAGTGAAACCACTACAGTCAAATCCTTCTTCCGGTGAAGTTCCACCCCATAGGTATGGAATTCCTATGAATCTCTTGGATGTTAATGTGATTTCCTCTCTGAGATAATCTTCTCCCAATGTTTGGGCTTTTGTGGCAGCGTACTGTTCAGGACTTACTATGTAATAGTCGTCTATGACACCAACTGATTTTAAAATAGCAGCAACACTCTCAGCGTCAGTGCGATCTTTGAAGTTGCCGAATGTGACACGATATAATCCTTTCTTTGTTACAAAATATGTGGCATCAAGCCCTTTTTGTCTCAGCTTATCGGCGAAAAGCACCGCGTTTTCAGCTTCCGCGAATGCACCTGCTTGTATGGTGAACCCGAGAATGGGTATCGTTCTTTCACGTTTGCGTACGTGCATTTTTTGTGGAGGTCGCTTTGCGGGAGGAGAGATTTCAAAATGTGGTTTGCGTGGGGCACAGTTTTCGCACGTGATGAGTATGATCAATATTAATGTAACCCAGGGAGTCTTATTGAACATAGAGTAGCAGTCCCTTTAGATACCTACCCTCTTTGTGTGCAAGAAGTGTTGGGTGATCCGCACCGGGTCCCAGTTTTTTTAGGAGACGTGCCTGCCTTCCCGCATCATTAGCGGCGGCGAGTACTATTTTTGTAAAGAGTTCTTCATCGATGAACGTCGAGCAGGAAAATGTAATTAAAAATCCACCAAGTGTTAGTTGCTTGAAAGCATGAAGGTTAATGTCTTTGTAGCCCCTAGCTGCCTTTTGCACGTCATTTTTGGTACGTGAAAATGCAGGAGGGTCGAGAATGATTAAGTCATAGGTCTCTCTTGTGTTTCTCAGGAAAGAAAACATATCTTCTTTAATAGTGGGATGGTCTGCTGGAGAAAAACCGTTTTTCTTCAAGTGATAGTTGACCATGTTACATGCAGATTCCGATGAATCGACAGATATTACTTTTCGTGCTCGACCACCGCAGGCGTAGACGGTGAAAGCCCCTGTGTATGAGAAACCATTTAGGATTTTCAAGCCTGATGATAGGTTCTGAACGAGATATCTGTTATCTCTCTGGTCCAAAAAGAATCCTGTTTTTTGACCTTTCATAATGTTCACTGAAAATTCATAACCTGATTCTCTGATATCTACAAACTCGGGTGGATCTTTCCCCCATACTGTGCCTGTTCTGTCGTTTAGACCTTCCTTTGATCGTGCTGGGCTAGCACTTCGCTCGTAGATGGATATAGGATTTATTTCTTTGATGATAGCCCCAATAAGTTTCTCATATTCCCTTTCCATTCCTGCCGTTTCTACAGAAAGCACGCAATACCCATTGTAATAATCGAGAATAACACCCGGTATGCCATCGCCTTCTGCGTTTATAAGTCGGTAGGCATTTGTGTGTGGAGGTATGATCCTCTCCCTGAGTTGTTTTGCCCTTTTAATGAGAGTTCTCCAGAAGGTCTCATCGATACGGACTTCTGTGTTAAAACTTAGAACGCGGAATGCGATGTTCGATTTGGTATTGAGGAAACCTAAGGCCAGAGGTCTTTTCTCATGACTGAGTAGGCAGACTACAGAACCTGGTTCAACATCCGTGGGGTATTCCGCAATGGCTCCCGAGTATATCCATGGATGTCCCTGGATAAGAGATAGTTCTCTTCCACGTTTCAGAATGACTTCGGGATAGAGCTTGTTTGGCATGTTCTACTTATTCCCGATTGACAAGTTTATGTACTTCTACCTATACTGTTAAAGAAAATCATGATCAACAACAAAAGGAGAAAATATGACAGCTGCGGAGACGACTTCTTCCACAGATTTTATAAGGGAGATTATAGAACGTGAGTTAAAAGAAGGAAAACACGAACGAATAGTTACAAGATTTCCGCCGGAGCCCAATGGGTATTTACACATCGGCCACGCTAAGAGCGTCTGTCTAAATTTCGGAATTGCGGAGCAGTTCGGGGGTATCTGTAACCTAAGAATGGACGATACGGATCCAAGTGGAGAGTCAATGGAGTTTGTGGACTCTATCATCAATGACGTCCGTTGGCTTGGTTTTGATTGGGAAGACAGATTGTACTTTGCCTCTGACTATTTCGATAAGCTCTACGATTACGCGGTGGAATTGATAAAAAAGGGGAAAGCGTATGTGTGTGCTCTTACGCCCGACGAGATAAGGGAGTACAGAGGAACGTTGACAGAGCCGGGCAAGGAGAGCCCGTACAGGAATCGCCCGGTAGAAGAAAATCTTGAACTCTTTGAAAGGATGCGCCGCGGTGAGTTCGATGATGGTGCGTTGGTTTTGCGGGCAAAGATAGACATGTCATCCCCTAACTTGGTGATGAGGGATCCTGTTATTTACCGAATTAAACGGACTCCCCACTACCGAACAGGTACAAAATGGGTAATTTATCCTATGTATGACTTTGCCCATTGTTTGTCTGACTATATTGAAGGCGTGACACATTCTATTTGTACACTGGAGTTTGAGAATAATCGTCAACTTTACGACTGGTTTTTAGATGAGTTGGTCACGGGAAAGCGGCCTCGCCAGATAGAATTCGCTCGGCTGAACCTGAGCTATACTGTTCTGAGCAAAAGAAAGCTAAGCGAGCTTGTGGAAAAAGGGATAGTCAGCGGTTGGGATGATCCCCGTATGCCGACGATTGCCGGCATGAGGCGCCGAGGTTATACACCTGCAGCGATACGTGATTTTGCAGCGCGTATAGGTGTAGCGAGAAGTGACAGTTTGGTAGACGTATCTCTTTTGGAGTCTTGTGTGAGAGATGATTTAAATAAAACGGCTGTGCGAGCAATGGCTGTTCTTAAACCACTTAGACTTGTGATCGATAACTACCCGGAAGGTCGGGTTGAAGAATTTGAATGTCCGAAAAATCCACTCGAGCCCATGATGGGAACTAGGAGAGTTCCTTTTTCCAAGATACTTTTTATCGATGAAGAAGACTTTATGGAGGATCCTCCAAAGAATTTTAAGCGATTGGCACCAGGGAGAGAAGTGAGGCTTCGGTATGCGTACATAGTTAAATGTAAGGATGTGGTCAGAGACCCAAATACGGGAAAGATTTTGGAGGTTCGTTGTACATACGACCCATCTTCGCTTAATACAGCCACGGGAGAAGCTAGAAAAGTAGATGGGGTTATCCACTGGGTTTCGGCGGAACATGCAGTGTCCGCTGAGGTACGGCTCTTCGATAGGTTGTTTACTGTGCCAGATCCAGGCAGTGAGGAAGATTTTCTAAAATACGTTAATCCGGATTCTCTAAAGGTTCTTACTGGTTGTTTTGTAGAACCAAATTTGAAAGATGCTTCTCCTGAGGATCGTTTCCAGTTTGAGAGAGTGGGTTACTTCTGTGTGGATTTGAAAGATAGCAGGGATGGAAAACTGGTCTTCAATCGCACGGTTACTTTGAAAGATTCGTGGAGTAAGATTGCAAAGAAGCAAACTTCAATGTCTTAAAAAGGCGAGGAGCTCTTCAAGGGGAAGGCAATTTAGTATATGAGATTTTTCACACCAACCCCGCCGGGCAACACCTAAACCAAATCTCATTAGGTGAAGTTGATGGATATTGTGGGCGTCAGTCCCGAGGGCTAACATAACCCCGGCCTCTCTCGCTTGGAAAACATGGAGGTCCTTTAGATCTAACCTGTCGGGCATAGCATTTATCTCTAAAGCTTTACCCATTTTTTTTGTTTCTCTGAAAATGGCATCTAAGTCCAATTCAACTGGGTTTCTTTCACCGATAAGACGGCATGTAGGATGTCCGATTATATCCACATGAGGATTTCTCAAAGCCATCAACATCCGTTTTGTCATTTGCTCGGAACTTTGGCGAAATGAAGAGTGAATGGCTGCGATAACTATGTCAAGTTCCGCAAGAATGCTGTCTGGTAGATCTAAAGTTCCGTCTGCCCGAATGTCCACTTCAATCCCTGTAAGAATGCGAAATGGTTGAAAGAATCTATTTAAACGGTTTATCTCTTCCATTTGTTTTCTTAAGCGGCTTTCATCAAGACCGCGCATACCACCTCTACCACGGGAATGGTCAGTGACAGCCATATATTCGTAACCGCATGCGATGGCAGCTTCGGCCATTTCTTCTATGGAGTTGATACCATCACTCCAATGTGTATGCACATGCAAATCCCCTTTTATGTCTGAGAGACTGACCAATTTGGGTAGAGCTCCGCTTTCTGCAACTTCTATTTCTCCTCTCCCCTCTCGGATTTCCGGGGGTATGTATTGCATACCAAGGCGGTCATAAAAAGCTTCTTCCGATGAAAATTTTTCTATTTTGTTTTGTTTGATTTCTGTAATACCGTACTCGCTCAGTTTGAGGCCTTTTTTCTGGGCCTTTGTTCTTAGCTCGATGTTGTGTTCTTTGCTACCGGTGAAGTACTGAAGAAGAGAACCGAAAGCATCGGGTTCCACAATGCGAAGGTCCATCTGAACATCTGGATGGACAATTATACTTGCTTTTGTGCTCCCTTTGGCAACGACTTCTTTTACATCTGGCATAGAGCAAAAAATTTCGATAACTTCCCGCGGATCTCGGGCGGTGCCCATAATATCTATGTCTCCCACAGTTTCTCGGAAGCGTCTTAAACTGCCTGCAGGCAACAGTTGCGTGACACCAGGGACTTCCTTTAGTTTTTTAATCACATCTTCCACAAGAGGCAGGGCTTCACCTATGGGGATACGGCGATCCTTGCGGCGAAGAGAGTGAATGTGTTGGAGAATGTTTTTCGCGCTTTTCTCACCCATTCGGAAGAGGTGGGATACTCTTCCCTCCAGTATTGCTTTTTCTAGTTGATCCACTGATTCTATGTTGAGTTCAGTAATCAACCGATAGGCAGTTCTAGGTCCAATGCCGGGAATTTCCATAAGTTGGAGGATTCCTACTGGAAATTGGGATTTCAGCTCTTCGTAAGCATTGAGCTTACCTGTGTATATTAGCTCTTGGATTTTTTTAGCAATGGCTTCCCCTATTCCTGGGATTTTTTGTATATTTTCACCTTCTTCCAGCATCGTTTTCAGTTCTTTAGGTAAATGTTCGATGATATGGGCAGCTTTCCTGTACGCTCTGATTTTGAAAGGGTTTTCTCCTTTCAGTTCAAGGAGATCTGCTATATCTTTGAAAGCTTTGGCTATTTCAGCATTTCTCATTAAGATACCTCTCTTTTTATGTTCACCACCATCTACCACGGGATTCGTATGTTTTGATAAAGTTCTCTATTGTTCTATTGTAGGTTTTTTCCACGTCTTTTGGAAAAAAACAGGCGGGGAATTGTCCTTTGCGAAGATGGTAGTGAACGCACTCACAGCATATTCCCTTTCTGCTGCAGGGTTCATACGTACATGTACATAAATTTTTGTTTTTCTGAATGTTGCACTCCTTCATTTTCGCCTCCTAAAGGGTTTTGTATTTATATACGATAAACTGGAGATGATTGCCATACACAAAGGATTGTGTGTTTTTTGCGGGCTTTATATAGAGTTAAATAGTTCTGGATGTTTCGTTGACAGTTGAAATGACAAACAATATATTGATTGATTAGTTTTTGAGTGTATATGAGATGTTAGCAATAAGGAGAACATGGATTATCCTCTTCTAAGACCTATCGAAATGATACCTTTTTGGGAGAGTGGAAGGCAACGCGTTCTTTTGCGTGACCCCGAAGGAATACTTGAGGAACCACTTGTTGTTTCTAAAGAGACGGCAATTATTCTTCTGCTAATGGATGGCACGAGATCTCTGAGGGATATCCAAGCAGATTATATGAGGAAGTATGGGGAATTACTGTACATTGAAAAACTTCAAGAACTGGTTGTTTTCCTTGAAAATAGCAATCTTCTGCTAAGTGAGAGATACAAGAGTTATGTGGAGTCCCTGCGACTAGATTACGAACGAAAAGAGGTGAGGCCTCCATTTCTTGCGGGGAAAAGTTATCCTGCTTCCCCGAGAGAGCTTGAGGAGTATCTGACGGGATTACTGGAATTAGATCAACTTGAGCAATCTGACAAATTACCTCACATTAGGGGCATACTCTCTCCTCATATAGATTACAGTAGAGGAGGTAGAGTGTATGGTAAGGTCTATTCCTTTCTTAAAGGAGTTGATGTAGATCTTGTAATTATACTTGGAACTTCTCATAGACCATTGCGTAGACTGTGGGCAATATCTTTGAAGGATTTTGCTACGCCATTGGGCAGAATTGCTGTTTCTGAGGAAATGAAAAGTTTGATATATGGTTCGTCTGTTTTAAAAAATTACGTTGACGAGTGGCCACACAGGGTGGAACATTCTGTGGAATTGCAATTACCCTTTCTTCAAATGACACTTGGCAATAATTTCCAAGTGCTCCCCATCCTTACAGGTGGTATGGAGGAATTTGTGAGAGGCGATAGGATCCTTGATGATCCAGAAGTGGCAGCTCTTGTGGAATCATTTAGGTCTTGCCTTGATAAATACGGAGAATCGTATATAGTTGTATCAGGTGCAGATCTGGCGCACATCGGTTATCAATTTGGCGATGCCTTTCCTGTAAGTGAATCCGCTCTCGATTATTCGCGCAGGAAGGACGAGCTTGTACTGGATATGATTGTTAGAGGTAATGCCACAGGTTTTTTTGAAGTGGTGAAAGAGGAAAAGGATGCACGTCGTATTTGTGGATTGAGTCCAATTTATTTTCAGCTTCGTTTGTTGGAGAAGTGCAGGGGGAAGGTTGTGGCTTATGAACAATGGGTAAACGGAGGATCATCAGTAAGTTTTGCAGGAGCTGTTTTTTTTGAAAGTAGTGGATAATATTTGGGAGATAAGTGAATGTTCTTTTTTTTCTAAGTTTTGTTTTTATTCGTTGGAGGGAAGTTTATGGCGGAAATTCGGATCGGTATCGTCGGGGTGGGAAATTGTGCCAGTTCTTTGATTCAGGGTATTCATTACTATGCTGATAAAAAAGATGCCATAGGGCTCATGCATTACAGTATTGGAGGATATGAACCGGGTGATATAAAGGTTGTTGCTGCATTCGATATAGATGCTAGGAAGGTTAACAAACCCCTCCATGAAGCCGTTTTTGTGCTGCCCAACTGTACAAAGAGATTAGTGCAGAGTTTGCCAGATCTGGGTGTTAAAGTAATGATGGGTCCTGTATTTGATGGTATTGCACCTCATATGCATGATTATCCCCCCCACAGAACATTTATTGTAGCTGAGGAGAAACCAGTTGATGTTGTTGAAGTTTTAAAGAATTCCGGTGTGGAGATCTTGATAAATTACCTTCCAGTGGGATCTGAAGAGGCAACCCGTTTTTATGCGAATTGTTGTCTGGAGGCGGGAGTTAGTTTCATCAACTGTATTCCAGTTTTCATTGCTTCTGATGATTTATGGGCCAAGAGATTTAAAGAAAAAAATATCCCGTTGATAGGGGATGATGTTAAATCTCAGATAGGGGCAACTGTATTGCACAGAACACTTGTTAGATTGTTTAGGGAACGTGGAGTTAAGTTGAATCGGACATACCAGTTAAATACTGGGGGTAATACCGATTTTCTAAACATGATGAATCACCAGAGGATCAAATGGAAACGTATCTCAAAAACAGATGCTGTCCAATCCCAATTGGAAGTCCCCCTCCCAGATGAAGATATCCATATAGGTCCTTCGGATTATGTACCCTGGCAGTTTGATAACAAGGTGTGTTTCATAAGGATGGAAGGGAGGATATTTGGAGATGTGCCGGTGGAACTGGAACTTAGACTGTCAGTGGAAGATTCACCAAATAGTGCAGGATGTGTGATAGATGCTATAAGATGCTGTAAACTTGCTAGGGAACGGGGGATAGGAGGTGTTTTGGAGTCTGTGTCTGCATTTACAATGAAACGTCCTCCAAAGCAGTACACTGATTCGGTGGCACGAGTGATGATGGAGGAATTTATCGCGGGTCGTAGAGATATATAATCGGGTGTTAAGTTGATTGCGGCGAAAATAGGTCATACGCTTGATCCATATATTCTGAGGGTTTATCGGTTTTTATTTTTGGGTAGGTCTGTTAACCCAAACTCGTTGACGATTTTTAGTTTTCTATGGGCATTAATAGCCGCAGTATTTATAGTGCAGGAGCGGTTTTTTTTAGGGGGACTATGTTTAATGGTCTCAGGTTTTTTTGATCTTGTTGACGGAGCCGTTGCAAGGAGCACTAATCGTGTTTCCAGTTTCGGAGGGGTTTTGGATTCCGTTCTCGATAGGTACAGTGATTTACTCGTAACTATAGCCATTGCTGTTTCCTTTATCCGCAAGGGTGATCAATTTCTTGCTGCTGTATCCCTTATCGCGGTAATGGGCGTTGCCATAATACCCTATGTTAAGGCGAGGGCCAATGCTGAGGGAATTACATGTGAGGTGGGAATTTTAGAAAGGGCAGAGAGGATCATTCTTCTCCTTGTGGGATTAATGGTTGATTTGCTTTCCCTCACCATGATAGTTATGGCCGTTCTTTCCCATGTCACTGTAATGCAGAGGGTACTCCATGTGAAAAGATTTCTAACCAGATAGTTTTCTAAAAAGTGGAAGTCTTTTATGGTGAAGGTCGGGAAGTAAGGGGTTAGTCTTGAAGGAAAGGGTACGTACACAGAAAAGGAGAATGATGTGAGTGAATGAACAATTCCGCAGCGTTAAATGGACGATCTTTTCCTTCTCTTTGGTATTTGAGGTATGTTTTTTAGAGACGTGAATCAGGTAATACCCCAAAATTTGTATCTCCAGGTATCAAGTGACAGTGTGGATCTTTAGCTTTAAACATTACAACTGTCGGGAGAAGGCGTGAGGTTATTCTTCCTGGGCACAAATGGGTGGTACGATACAAAGACAGGTAATACCATATGTGTGTTGCTACGTACTGAACGATGGGATATTATTTTTGACGCGGGAAATGGCCTCGCAAAGATGGATAAGCTAAGAAGCGTTGATGATAAACGGCAGGCATTTATCTTACTGAGTCACTTTCACCTGGATCACATAGAGGGACTACACACCTTGGTTAAGATACCTTTCTACAGTGGGCTAACTATATGTGGACCAGAAGGAACAAAGAGCATTCTGGGAAAGTTGATCAATCAACCTTTCACTATTCCAATGACAGATCTCCCGTATCCTGTTTCCCTGATGGAGTTGCCCGCCGAGGAGAACGAATTACCATTTAACGTTATGGCTTTACCTCTTCGTCATGTATCTTTGACTTTAGGTTATAGAATTGAGGTAGAAGGGAAGGTAGTGACCTATTTACCAGATACCGGTTACTGTGAGAACGCATTAAGATTGGCAAATGATGCGGATATTCTCGTTTCGGAATGTGCATATCCTTCAGGGAAGGGAAATGAGGAATGGCCGCATCTCAATCCTGAAAGTGCCGCGAGGATTGCAAGAGAGGGAAATGTGAAAAAGCTCATACTTGTTCATTTTGACGCCTTTCAGTTTCCCACTTTGCGTGATCGCAAAAAGGCAGAAATGGCAGCCAAAAAGATATTCCCCAATACAGTGGCTGCCAAGGATGACTGGGAAACGATGTTTTCTTAGAATGTTTTCTCTCTTTACATAGGTCTTGGATTTCTCTCTTTACCCTTTACAAGGGATATAAAGAGAAGGAAGGCTCCGATGGAAATGGCGGAGTCAGCAACATTGAAAGCGGGCCAGTGGGCATTCCCTATGTGAAAGTCCATAAAATCTATAACTTCTCCAAATCTCACTCTGTCTATCATGTTTCCGAGGGCACCTGCGAGGATAAGGGAAAGGGATAACACAGTTAGCGTGTCGTTTGTTTGCTGGAGTTTGAGGTAGTAAAGTATGAGTAATATGGCTGCAATACTTACCCCTGTGAAGAAGGTGTAACGTAGGAAATGGGGAGCTTCTGCCAGAAAACCAAAAGCTGCCCCTGGATTCCGCACGTGAGTTATATTGAAGAAACCGGGAAGTACAGTTACTGTGTGGTTAAGATCAATGGAGATGTAGATGAGATATTTCGTTAGCTGATCGCAGATTAGAACCACGATTACAGTTAGCCATGTGATCCAGTATCTCTTAATCATTTGGCGGTTAAGGTAAGTTTTCTTTGCACTTCTTGCATATTAACGGATAAGCAGGGTCTGATCCTACATCTTCGCTATAAATCCAGCATCTTTCACATTTGTTTCCTTTTGCTTTTGTCACTTTTATTTTAAAGTCTTTGATCTCCGAACTTTCGTGGAAGTCCCCATTGATTTCATCTGCTATATATAGCTGCGATACGATGAGCAACGCCCTTAGATCCTCAATTTTGTCCTTGAGGAAAGCTTTTATGTCTTCCGGGAGACAAAGATACACTGCTGCTGCCAGTGGGTGACCGATGATTTTGTTTTTTCGAGCAACCTCTAGAGCTTTTGCAACTTCACTTTTTATTTTCAGCATTTTTTTCCAGTTTTCCGCCAGAGTCGGGTTAATGAACTTCTCATCAACCTCTGGGAATTGGGTTAGATGCACACTTTCAGGTTTTCCTTCGTAGTTGGGCAGGGCTTGAAACACCTCCTCGGCGGTAAAGGTCATAATAGGAGCTAGAAGCCGGCAAATGGTATCAAGAATGATGAACATTGTAGTCTGTGCGGATTTTCGTCTCGGAGAATTCGCTTTATAGGTGTACAGTCGATCCTTAGAAACATCGAGGTACAGAGAGCTCAAGTCCACTGTGCAGAAGTTGTGAAGTGTGTAGTGAACGATGTGGAATTGGTATCTATCGTAGGCATCCCGGACCCTTTTTATGATTTCTTGTAGGCGATGAAGCACCCACCTGTCTAATTCCTCCAACTGGTCGTACGGAACAGCATCCTTTTGAGGGTCAAAGTCGTAGAGATTACCGAGGATGTACCTGCAGGTGTTTCGAATACGACGGTAAGCCTCTACAAGACGGTCAAGGATTTCCTTGGAGATTCGGATATCACTTGTGTAATCCTCCGCTGCGACCCACAATCTTAGTATCTCGGCTCCATATTCGTTAATGATTTCCTGTGGTTCAATAACGTTGCCCACTGACTTGGACATTTTTCTTCCTTCACCGTCGACAACAAACCCGTGGGTTAGAACCGTTCTGTATGGTGGTCTGTTTCTCGTAGCTACACATTCAAGAAGTGATGAGTGGAACCAACCTCTATGTTGATCGCTTCCTTCCAGGTACATATCAGCTGGTGAACGATGATCTGGTGTGGTTTCCAGTACAGC
The DNA here is from genome assembly GCA_026417625.1 of Syntrophales bacterium. Lineage (NCBI taxonomy): Bacteria > Pseudomonadati > Thermodesulfobacteriota > Syntrophia > Syntrophales > Syntrophales bacterium. The sequence continues at coordinate 134,068 of JAOACW010000003.1, forward strand.
GGCATGGCTTACACCGGAATCGAACCAAACATCGAGAATGTTTGTTTCTTTGCGGAAGTTTTTCCCTTTCTTGCAAACAGGGCATACTGTGTCTGGGGGTAGGAGATCTTCAACCTTCCATTCAAACCACACATCGGCTCCGTATCTCCTTATCAGTGAAACGACGTGATCCAGTATTTCTTGGGTCAAAAAATCGCTGTTACAATTATCACAGTAAAATATGGATATGGGCACTCCCCACACACGCTGACGTGAGATACACCAGTCTGGACGGTTCTCTATCATGGAGTATATCCGATCTCTTCCCCAAGATGGTATCCATTCTACTTTATTTATTGCTTCTAGTGCTTTTTTCCTTAAATCATTTTTTTCCATAGAGATGAACCACTGCTCTGTGGAACGAAATATTATGGGTTGTTTGCAACGCCAGCAGTGTGGATAGGAGTGTTCTATGTCAACTAGAGCAAGGAGATTACCTACTTCTTCTAATTTTTTGTTTACTGCATCGTTGGCGTCAAATACGAATTGACCTGCGAAAAAAGGTACGTCGGGTGTAAAACAACCATCCTCATTCACGGGAGCATAGTTGTCGAGGCCATACTTCATGCCGATCTCATAGTCTTCTTGACCATGACCAGGAGCGATGTGTACACACCCCGTTCCCGCATCAAGGGTCACAAAAGGAGCGAGGATTAGAAGACTTTCTCTCTCCAAAAAAGGATGTTTTGCTTTAAGTCCCTCGAGAACTGAACCTGGAAATTCATCAAGTATTTCGTAGGATATTCCTCTATAACCAAAGGCATCGAGACAATAGTCTATCAGTTCTTTTGCGAGCACAAGTACTTCCCCTTCAGTTTTTACGGCAGCGTATGTAAAAGACTCATGTACCGCGATGGCTAAATTCGCAGGTAGGGTCCAGGGGGTAGTGGTCCATATGACAATACTTACTCGCTCACCTGCAAGGTTTGGTCTTATGGCCCCGATATCTGATATTAATGGAAATTTTACGTAGATGGATGGTGTTTTGTGATCACCGTATTCGACTTCTGCTTCTGCAAGAGCAGTTTTGCAGTGGGCACACCAGTAAACCGGTTTTTTCCCTCTGTAAACCCCACCACTAAGGTAGATTTTACCAAATTCGGCCACTGTTATAGCTTCATAGTCAAAACTCATTGTGAGATAAGGATTTTCCCAGTCTCCAAAACATCCCAACCTCTTGAATTCATCCCTCTGGATGTTTACAAACCGTTCTGCATAGGCCCTGCATAGCTGTCTCTTTTCAGCCTGTGAAATACGATTTTTTTCGCCACCAATTTCTTTATCTACCTGATGTTCAATTGGAAGTCCGTGACAGTCCCAGCCTGGTACGAAGAGACTGTTGAAACCTGACATGTTTTTTGCTTTTATTACGATGTCCTTCAGTATTTTGTTCAGAGCGGTACCGAGATGTATATGGCCATTTGCGTAAGGAGGGCCATCGTGGAGTATATATATCTCTCGACCTCTCGATGCTTCTCTTATGCGTTTGTATATGTTGATCTTGTCCCACCACGCGATCATCTCTGGTTCTCTCACGGTAAGATTAGCCTTCATGGAGAAGGATGTTTTGGGCAAATTTAAAGTGTCTCTGTAATCCATAATTACTTCTCCTAGAGAGAGATGAATAATGATAGGGAATCTTGCTCGAGTTTTCTATAATGAAGAGAGAAAAATGTAAATCTTTTTTTTGAAAATAAAAACCCCCAGATTTCTCCTGGGGGTTTTTATTTTGGGTTTTAGTTACTTTCAAAATCCTGAGGGCATGCCGGGCATTTGTTGTTTTTCCTCTGGTTTTTCAGCGATCATGCACTGCGTAGTGAGCATGAGAGATGCAACTGAGGCAGCGTTCTGAAGGGCAAATCGTGCAACCTTAGTCGGGTCTATAACTCCGGCGGAGATAAGGTCTTCGAATTCCTCCTTCTGGGCGTTGAATCCGTAGGCACCCTTTTTGGCTTTAACTTTCTCTACCACTACTGATCCTTCCCATCCAGCATTAGCTGCGATCATACGCAAAGGCTCCTCTAGAGCTTTTTTAACTATGTTGACACCAACCTGCTGATCTCCCTCCAACTTTAATTTTTCCAAAGCGGGAAGGGCTCGTAGGTAAGCTACTCCACCACCCGGAACAATTCCCTCTTCCACGGCTGCCCGTGTAGCATTGAGTGCATCTTCTACGCGAGCTTTCTTCTCTTTCATTTCTGTTTCTGTGGCGGCACCTACCTTAATGACGGCGACACCGCCCACGAGTTTGGCGAGCCTCTCCTGCAGCTTCTCCCGATCGTAATCAGAGGTAGTCTCTTCTATCTGAGTTCTGATCTGTTTTACCCGCGCTTCTATATTTTCCCGTCTGCCAGCACCGTCCACTATTGTGGTATTTTCTTTATCTATTATTATTTTTTTGGCTTGTCCGAGGTCTTCGAGCCGTATGTTCTCTAGTTTTATGCCCATGTCCTCTGCGATCATTTTCCCTCCGGTGAGAATGGCAATGTCCTCTAACATTGCTTTGCGCCTGTCACCGAAACCAGGAGCTTTTACTGCAGCTACCCTAAGGGTTCCCCGCAGTTTGTTGACAACCAACGTCGCCAATGCTTCACCCTCAACATCTTCTGCAATGATTAGCAATGGTCTTCCGCTCCGCGCTACTTGTTCAAGGATCGGCAAGAGGTCTTTCATACTGCTTATTTTTTTCTCATGGGCAAGTATGTAAGCATCTTCAAGTTCTACGGTCATCTTGTCTGTGTTGGTCACAAAGTAGGGTGAGAGATAGCCTCTGTCGAACTGCATTCCTTCCACTATCTCCAACTCTGTTTCCAGACCTTTTGCTTCTTCCACTGTTATCACTCCTTCTTTCCCCACTTTGCTCATGGCCTCAGCAATTATATTTCCTATAGCTTCGTCATTATTGGCAGAGATGGTTCCAACCTGGGCGATCTCCTTCTGGTCTTTTGTTGGTTTGCTTAACTTTTTCAGCTCCTCAACAACTACTTCGACGGCTTTATCAATACCCCTTTTGATATCCATGGGATTGCTGCCTGCTGCTACGGCTTTAACACCCTCCCTGTAGATGGCCTGGGCAAGAATTGTTGCAGTTGTTGTTCCATCACCAGCCACATCGGAGGTTTTACTAGCTACCTCCCTCACCATCTGGGCACCCATGTTTTCGAATTTGTCTTCCAGTTCTATCTCTCGGGCCACAGTAACGCCATCTTTTGTGACCACAGGTGAACCAAAGGTTTTATCCAGAATGACGTTTCTCCCTTTAGGTCCTAAAGTTACCTTTACGGCATCAGCGAGAGCGTTTACTCCGTTTAGTATTGCTTTTCTTGCCTCTTCATCATATTTTAATATTTTCGCTGCCATAGGTCTGATCCTCCTTACGTGTCACAGAGTTTATTTATCTTCGATAATACCGAGAATCTCGTCTTCTCGCATGATGAGGTACTCTTTCCCTTCTATTTTTACCTCCATTCCCGCGTATTTGCTGAACAACACCCTGTCTCCCTCTTTGACATCAGGTATTACCAGCTTCCCCTCATCGGTGTATCGACCTTTTCCTACGGCGATAACTTTTCCCTCCATTGGTTTTTCCCTGGCTGTATCTGGGATAATGATACCTCCAGCCGTTTTTTCTTCTTCTTCGACTCGTTCCACCACAACCCTGTCCTGTAAAGGTCTGATTTTCATATAACCCACTCCTTTCTGATTTTTTTGAGTTTTTTACACGTAAAGGCAAAAAGAATGCATTCTTTACTATCGGCGCATAACATATGCACGAAATCAACTATGTCAAGGTCGAGCAGGAATTTTAAATGCCCGTCTGCGCATTGAGGTGTTGATGTGTAACGGTGCTCTACTCCCGGATGATATGCTTTACTTCCACGGGTACATTTGCCAGTTCACGAAAACGTTCTGCATCTTTGAGTTCACCCACAATGTCCCCACAGTGAATGGGTATAGCTACTTCTGGTTGTAGTATCTCAGCCGCTTTGGCGGCTTCTTCCGCTGTCATTGTATAAGTTCCCCCAACTGGTAGGATGGAAATGTCAGCTTTTATATCCTTCATTTCGGGAATGATATCAGTGTCACCGGCATAGTAGATACGTTTACCTTCCGTGGAAATTATATAACCAAGCCACTTGTTTGCTTTTGGGTGATACGGCTTTTGGGGGTTATATGCCGGAACTGCTTCTACTTCTATGCCCAAAATTGAGATTTTGTCACCTGGTTTAACAGTAATGATTTCGCCTTTTAATTGTTTTGCACAATCAGAGGGAGCTACAATAACAGTGTCTGGTTTTCTTAGTTTGTCTATGTCAGCGGGTGAAAAATGGTCATAATGAGAGTGTGTTATAAGGATAATATCAGCTTTCGGTTTTCCACTGACTTTCCATGGATCAATGTAGATCACCTTTTCTCCCTCTATTCTTATACTTCCGTGACCTAGCCAAAAAATTTTTTCCTTCATATTGCTCCTCCTTTTGTATTTAATTGAACTTATAGCTGAATAGAGGATATAATTGCAAAAATAACCGCCGCAATAGTTGCAGAAAGTGGTATGGTAAGAATCCAGGCCCACAGGAGTTTCCCCGCTACACCCCATCTCACAGCGGTGAGCCTTTTTGTTGCACCTACTCCCATAATGGCTCCCGCTATAGTGTGGGTTGTGCTCACGGGTATACCACCTATGGAGGCTCCTATTATGGAAAATGCCGCTGCTGTTTCTGCGCAGAAACCACCTATGGGCTGCAGTTTTGTGATCTTTGTGCCCATCGTCTTTACTATCCGCCACCCTCCGAACATTGTGCCGAGTGCGATGGTAGTGTAACATATAAACTCCACCCAGTAAGGTATGTGGAATACTGGTCCTATCAAACCTTCACTGAACAGAACGGCTGCAATAACTCCCATTGTTTTCTGGGCATCATTCATACCATGTCCTAGGCTATATATGGCAGCTGAAACGAGTTGTAACTTACGGAACCTTTTTGTGGACTGAGCTATATTGGAATTACGGCTGAGGTTAAGGGTTATTACCATCAGAGTGAACCCCAGAATGAGCCCTATGAGAGGTGAGATAAAGATGAAGGAAAAAGTTTTTAAAAAACCACTCCACACTAGGACGTCTATACCCGATTTCATTACCCCAGCCCCGATTAGTCCTCCTATGAGAGCGTGGGAGGAACTACTTGGTAAGCCATAAGCCCAAGTTATTAAGTTCCAGATTATAGCACCAGCTAGTGCTGAGAATATGATGTTGTTGTCTATTATTTCAGGACGTATGATACCTGTGCCAATTGTTTTAGCAACTGGGGTTCCAGCTATTGCGATTGCTGCGAAATTGAAGAAGGCGGCCCATATAACGGCATAGCGTGGTGATAGTACCCGAGTGGACACTATTGTTGATATAGAATTAGCTGCATCATGAAACCCGTTTATGAAATCGAAGATCAGCGCAACAATTATTAGGATGATTAAATAACTCATAGGAGGCGCATAGGAAATGTTAAGGAGAGTCGGTTCTGCTCGACGGTAGTTTAAGCATTTTTCAGTACGATTCCTTCCACAATGTTCGATACGTCTTCGCAGACATCCAGTGCTTCCTCAAAGCGTTCAAAGATTTCCTTCCACTTAATTACTTCGAATGGATCGGTTTCTCGTTCGAACAATTTGGCCATTGTGCTTCGCAGTATAGAATCTCCAGCATTTTCAATAGTGTTTATCTCTATACAGTTCTTCAGGATGGAGGGGGCATTTTTCATGTCTCTCAAATCTCGAACTATGGTTTTCACTAAACGGGTTGCTTCTGTTAATAATTTTGCCTGTTCTATTAGTTCCTCTGCGGGTTTTTTAACTTTATATAGGGACATTCGCACTGCCGAGGCCTCTGTCATGTCAAGAATACTGTCCATTTTGTTTACCAGCGCGTATATGTCCTCACGATCAATGGGAGTAAGGAAGGTTTTGTGCATCTTTTCGTATGTACGGTGTGTTATTATGTCTGCCTCATGCTCAATTTCTTTAAGTTTTACAAGACGTGGTTCGAACGTATCGTAATTGTAAAGCATATCGAGGAATAACCGTGCACCTTCGTCAATCTTATCCGCCAATTCCTCAAATAGATCGTAAAACTTTTCGTCTTTAGGAATGAGTCTCATTTAATACCCCTATCTTCAATAGTGAATCATCTAATAAATATAGGTTCAAAAAGCAATAAGTTTTGAATAAAAGATGGCCTTGAGAGTTTCTGACTGTTATGGACTACCCATACTTAAGTATAATACCTTCCAATATGTTTGATACGTCTTCACAAATATCTGTAGCTTCTTCAACATTTTCCAAGATGTCCTTCCACTTTAGCAGTTCCAGTGGGTCATTCATGGTTTCAAAAAGTACGGCTATCTCCTGGTGAAGTATTTGGTCGGCTTGATTTTCCTGGGAATTGATTTCCACACACAATTCCAGGATTCTAGAAGCTTGTGTTTTGCGCTTTCTCATAGCGTAAATCGCTTCTCGGATTAGACTTACTGAACTGAAAAGAATAGACGCCAAACTTAAAAGTCCCGGTGAGGTTTGCCTTATTCGGTAGATGTCCATTTTAATCATCGCTGACTCTATTCGATCAGCTATGTTGTCCATTTCGTTGGCCAGTGTGTATATATCTTCTCTATCTAGTGGGGTCATAAAACTTGTGTGAAGATCCTGGTATATGTTGTGGGTAATCATGTCCACTTCGTGTTCCAGTTCTGTTATGCGACTCAAAGAAGTGGAAAAGTGAGCGCTGTTGTTAAGTGTATCTAGGAGCAATTTTGCACATTCGATGAGCTTGTCTGCTAGTATCTCAAATTTATCGGAAAATTGGTGCTTTTTAGGTATGAAAATCAAAAATTTACCTCTTTTTTATTTTCTGCGTTCCAAGACAAAATCGGCAAGGACAAACATAGCCTCTCGGAATTCGCTGTTTGGGAAAGCCCCAAGGGCTTTTTTGCCAGCTTGTACAAATTCCGAAGCGCGGCATACAGCGTAGCTTATTCCTCCGTATTTGTTTACTAAAGTAGCAATCTCTTTCAGTTCCTCTTTGAGGTTCCTACGTTCCTGAATTACCTTTTTTATAAACGACTTTTCTTTAGGCTGACAGCGACCTAGGGTTACAATTAGGGGCAATGTAACCTTTCCCTCTTCTATGTCTTTTCCCAGGGATTTACCCCATTCCTTATCTTCGGCTATGTAATCCAATGTGTCGTCTATGATCTGAAAAGCGCATCCTATATTGGTGCCAAAATCTCTTAAAGCTGATATTTTGATCTCGTTTTCCCCGTTCAGCATAGCTCCAATTGTACATGTGGCACCCATCAGATGGGCTGTTTTCTTTTCGATGATGTTTAAGTATTCCGCTTCTGTCAGATGTATATTTCCCAGCTTCGCCAGTTGTAATACTTCCCCTTCTGCCATTGAGTTTGTGATTTCTGCGAGCAGGTTAAGTATCGCCATGTTTCCGTGTTTTGTTGCCAATTGAAAAGCTTTTGAATATAGATAGTCCCCCACGAGCACACTTGCTGCGTTACCCCATATGAAGTTTACCGATGTTTTTCCGCGACGGGTGTCCGCACCATCAACGACATCGTCATGGAGTAGTGTGGCTGTGTGAATAAATTCCACGACGGCAGAGAGGGGGTAGATCCGTTCATCACAGCAGCCACATAACCTTGCCGCAGCGAGTAGTAAAAGGGGACGAAATCGTTTTCCCCCACTGCCAATAATGTAGTGTCCAATTTCTGGGATTAGGGCTACATCGGAGTTCAGTGATTTAATCAACCACGATTCCACAATGTTAAGATCGAGCTGAAGGCTGTCGAGAACGTCTTGGAAGTTCATGCTAATCCGTATAGCGTTAAACTCCGTAAATGTCAAATTGTGTATCCGGGATGGTCAACGATTTTCCACTTCGCCGAATAGGTCGTATGTGTCGCTTCTAACAATCCTGCACGTTACTATATCTCCAGGTGAAAGGTTTTCTCCTTTCACGTACGTAACCCCGTCAATCTCTGGAGCCTGACGTCGACACCGGCCAAGATAAGGAAATTCAGGAATATCACTTTTCCCATCGATTATCACCTCCTGTTTTGTCCCGATAAGCCTGTTGTTTATCTCTGTAGAAATGATGGCTTGTTCTTCCATGATTTTTTGCCACCTACGCTTTTTCGTTTTATCTGGCACGGTGGATTTCATAAGTGATGCCGGTGTTCCCTCTTCTGGAGAATAGATAAACGCTCCAAGATGGTCGAATTGTACTTCCCTTATGAACCTTAAAAGCCTCTGGAAGTGGTTTCTCATTTCTCCTGGAAAACCAACTATTAAGGAAGTTCTGAGTGCCACATCAGGTATTAGCGTTCTGGTTTTGTCCACGATTTCTCTTATCTCTTTAACACTGCCTTTTCTATTCATTGCCTTAAGGATTGTGTCATCTGCGTGCTGCACAGGCATATCGAGATATGGACACAACTTGTCCATTTGGACTATGCTTTTTAGAAGATCATCTGAGATCTTTGTAGGATATGTGTAGAGCAAGCGGATCCACCGTATGCCTCGAATGCTGTTGAGTTTTTCCAGCAGGTCGATCAATCGCGATGTTCCCCAAATGTCTGTCCCATAGGCTGTGGTGTCTTGTGCTACGATGATCAGCTCTTTAACACCCATTGACACGAGATTCTGAGCTTCCTTTGTTATATCTTCGGGGTGTCTGCTTCGGAGAGGTCCTCTAATATCAGGTATTACGCAATAGGAGCACCGATTGGAACACCCATCCGCTATTTTTAGATATGCTATGTGGGCTGGTGTGAAGAGTTTTCTCTTAAAATGGCATGTCATAAGGAATTTTGGGGAACCAATGATGATTTTTGGTACCTCGTTTTTTCCTTTCATCAGCAGATTCACAAAAAGTGGAATGGCTGGCCATTCAGAGGTGCCTATGAATAGATCCACCTCTGGTAATGCATCAGCAAGGTCATATTTGTACCGTTGGGGGAGGCATCCAGTGACAATAAGCAAGCGACATCTTCCTTCCTTTTTTTTCTTTAGCAGTGCGGCCTTCAATATTTCTTCAATTGACTCTTCTTTCGCCGGGACTATGAAAGCACAGGTATTTATAATTACAATTTCCGCTTCCTTCATATTTGAAGTTTGTTGGAACTTGCTCTTTTCCAGTTCTGCAGCCATTACTTCTGAATCAACGAGATTTTTTGGACAGCCAAGGCTGATGATGTGAAACTTAATCGCTCTGTTCGGTTTTATTGCTTTGGGGAGCATGATTTACTGGTCTGGTTTCCTCAATGGGAATGACCGGGTTTTTTCTGTACTAAAACCTTTCGGGGCTTCACTCCATCGGATGGACCAACAATACCTTCAGCTTCCATCCGTTCAATTATCCTAGCCGCTCTGTTGTAACCTATTTTCAGATACCGTTGAATAAGGGAAATGGAGGCCTGTCCTAGCTCACAGACGAGGGACACCGCGGCATCGTATTTCTCGTCGTACTCCTCGGTTTTTGGGGCAGCTTTTTCCTCTTCCCACAAGATGATGGTTTCATCGTATGTAGGTTTTGCCTGGTTCTTCACGAAATCCACTACTTTCAAGATTTCACTATCTGAAACGTATGGTCCGTGTATGCGCATAAGTTTTGATGTACCGGGCGGCATGAACAACATGTCACCATCACCGAGGAGTGTTTCAGCTCCCAGTTGATCCAGAATGGTCCGTGAATCCACCTTTGAGGAGACCTGAAAGGATATCCTGGTGGGGAAGTTCGCCTTAATTACACCTGTTATCACGTCAACAGAAGGNCTTTGGGTGGCAATTATCAGATGGATTCCTGAGGCCCTGGCCATCTGTGAAATGCGTGCCAATGACTCCTCCACATTGCGCTGGGCCACCAACATTAGATCAGCAAGTTCGTCGATGAAAATTACGATATAGGGTAACGGATTTGGTGCAGAGGAACTTTTTTCAATTGTTTCATTATAATTATTTATGCTTTTCACCCCCAGTTCTCCCATTATACGATAACGTCTCTCCATTTCCTCAACAGCCCATCTGAGTACATTGGCGGCTTTCTTAGGGTCTAATACGACAGGATGGAGGAGGTGAGGTATACCTTCATACAAGGAAAACTCTAATCTTTTGGGATCAATGAGTATGAGTTTCACCTCGTTGGGAGATGCTTTAAAGAGTATACTCAAGAGCATGGCATTGAGGAATACACTTTTCCCCGAACCAGTTGTTCCCGCAATGAGTAGATGGGGCATACGGGTCAAATCGGCTATCACAGGGTTACCCACAATGTCTACGCCAAGGGCTATGGGAATTTTATAGGTTGTGTTGTGGAATGTTTCAGTATCCAGCGTGGTTTTCAATTTGACCTGTTCTCTTTCCGGATTTGGTATCTCAATACCGATGGCTGATTTTCCCGGTAGTGGTACAATCATTCGAATTGAGGTTGCTTTTAGGGCTAAGGCGAGATCATCGGATAGAGAGGTTATTCGGTTGATTTTCACTCCCGGAGCAGGTTCGAGTTCATACATCGTGATAACTGGTCCAGGATGTATCTCCACTACCTTTCCTAGTACGCCAAAATCAGCAAGCTTGCGCTCCAGTATCCTGGCATTGGCGAGAAGTGCCTCTCTTCTCATGCGTATTTCCCTTTTCCCTGGATCGTCAAGAAGTGTCAATGGTGGAAGTGTATATGCTGTTTCGTTTTCCTCTAAGGTTTTGTGAACCTCAATCTCTGCTTTTAACGTGTCTGGTTCTGCGATTCTTACCGGTGAGGCATCACCAAAGTTGAGTTCGGGCTTTTCTGGAAAAGTGGCAACATACACCGAAGTACTTTCCGAAATTTCTTCTTTTGTTTTGGTTAGAGTCTTCAATTTCACGTATGCATTCTTGAGGAAGTGTATGAGAGAGAAATCAAGCACAGAGAGAATACACAGTATAAGAAATACCACAGATATTAGAGCACAACCAACTGTGTTGAGATATGTTTTAAGGAAGTTCTTGACCAAATAACCAAACCATCCTCCAGTACGGATTTTCGTACCGTAGATACTTACGTATTCAGTTATTTGAGCGGTAAATGTAGAAAGAGCAATTATTAGACCGGCATAACAGAAAACAGCGGTCGGATTTATCGAGTATTTCTGCTTTGCGAAATAACGGTACGCAACTATAAAGGACCCTACGGGTAAAAGTAGAGAACTTATGCCGAAAAGCCGGATAAGTGTATCGGCAGTGTAGGAACCAAATGTGCCTATTAGGTTGTGGACTTTCTCAGGTTCTGCAACGAAATTTGTAAAAGATGGATCATGTGGGTTGTAAGATCCTAGGGAGAGTAGAAGAACAAGACCCACGGTTGAAAATATCAGCCCTTTTATCTCTTGAGGATTTCTGAACACCTTACTATCTTTTTCAGCCATCAGAATCGTTTTTATAGCCGGTGTTAAAGTTCTGAATAATGATATTCCTTACTTGTTCGATGAGCTCGTACCGCGTTTCTAAGGTGTAGGATGATACGTCAACGGGCTTATCTATTATTAGCTTTATTGTACCCGGTTTGACCGTAAGGGACCGTTTTTTCATAAGCTCTGCCGCACCAATTATAGTTATTGGCACAATGGGAACGCCCGATTGGATGGCAAGATAGAACATTCCCTGTTTGAAGGGTTTAATTGTTCCGTCTGCGCTGCGCGTTCCTTCTGGGAAACTCATGACAGACTTACCTTCTTTTATCTTCATTGCTGCCTCATTGAGGCTCTTCAGTGCTTCTTGTCTATTTTCTCTGTCAATGGGTATGTACCCAGCTTTTTTCATTGCTCTGCCGAATACAGGGATACGAAAGAGTTCTTTTTTGGCAATCCATCTAAATTGTCCCGGTACGTGAGCTAAGGTTATGAGTACATCGAGGTCACTTTGGTGATTGGCCATGAAGATCTGTGGTTTATCTGGAATTACATTTTCTTTTCCTTTAACATCCACTTTGATGTTTGCGATGCGGAGTAGAATTCTTGCCCATATCCTTGCTATTTTATGTATGGAGTTCTCCCCTGCCCCGATTAGGGCAAAGATCAGAGCATAAACTGAGAAAAATGCTGTTACAGCGACTGATGTGGTTACTATCAAAGCAGATCTAGCTTTTATTCCCATTTCGACCTTAAGCTTGTATATTGGTTGATTTTAGATTCTATTTACGCTAAAAATTACGGTTTATCAACGATAAAAGAGATTGTCGTTTTCTGAAAAATGTGAGTTGAATTTTTATGGTTTTATTCATCTACGGCTTTGGGATGTTCTTATGAGAGGTTATACAGTGCCACGGTCACGGGCAATTGGTCTTGTAGATAGATTTACCTGTGCGTCCGTTTTTGTTGTGGGAGATCTGATGGTTGATCACTTCATTTGGGGTAAGGTTACCAGAATTTCACCGGAAGCTCCGGTCCCTGTGGTTGAGGTGGAGTCGGATAGGCTGCTTCTCGGAGGTGGTGCCAACGTGATGAATAACATTTATGCCCTTGGTGGGCAGGTCTATGGCGCAGGTGTTGTAGGTGATGATGAAATGGGCCGGTATATTATAAATGAACTTAGGATGAGAAATGTCGATACGAATGGTGTTGTTATCGAACCGAACAGAAAAACTACCATAAAGACAAGAATTATTGCACATAACCAGCAGGTAGTCAGGTTTGACAGAGAGAGTCGCAAACCCATTGATGTACAGAGTGAGGAGCACATATTGGGAGTGTTGGAAACGCTTAGAGACAGAATTGGTGCTATTGTTGTTTCTGATTATGGAAAAGGAGTTGTAACAGAAACGCTTATGAAGGGTATCAGAGAATTGGTAAAGGGTAGTGGTATTGTCGTATGTGTTGACCCGAAGAAGAATAATTATAGTATTTATCGTGGGGCGGATGTGGTTACGCCGAATAATCATGAAGCTGAGCGGGTAGTGGGTTATGAGATCCGTGATCGAAGCACTCTTTTGCGAGCAGGAAATGAGATTCTAACCACCTATGATCTAAGGGCGGTTCTTATCACGCGTGGTGAAGAGGGTATGAGTTTGTTTGAGAAAGGAAGTGATACGATTCACACAGAGTTTCCTGCCAATGCCCGTGAGGTATTTGATGTAACTGGAGCCGGGGATACAGCGATAGGTGTTTTTGCTCCTTGCTTTGGCGGCAGGGGCCAGTTTCAAGGAGGCTGCGTTCCTGGCTAATAGAGCAGCGGGTGTAGCTGTTGGTAAGATTGGAACTGCAACGGTTAGTCCCCGGGAGTTAAAGAGAGTTCTGTGAGTGTTCTTAAGATATCTCCACCTGTGAAGCTTATCGTTAGTTTACTATCCAGGAATGTTGGTTTAATTGGAAAGTGTATTGGTATTCTAGCAGAGGAGTATGGAAGACCGGATTTCATAAGTGAGTTATTTGATTTTAATTACACGGATTACTACGAAGAGGAAATGGGGAAGGAATTGAAGAGAAGGTTTGTGTCTTTTGAATCGCTAATAATGCCCGATGTTTTACCAGAGGTGAAACGGAGGATGAACGAACTGGAAGACAGATGGAGGGTTGGGGAAAAGAGGCAGATAAATATAGACCCGGGGTATATCTCAGAAGGACATTTAATTCTGGCTACGGGAAAACCATATGCCCACCGGCCTTACATTGGCAAAGGAGTGTGGGCAGATTTAACTCTCATATTCCAGCACGGTGAATTTCGGGGATTGCCCTGGACATACCCGGATTATGCTTCATCGACTGTACGGCGGATGCTGGGGGGTATAAGGAGGAAGTATTTAGAGCAGTTGAGGTGGTTGAGGTCATGATTGCCAGTATGACTGGTTACGGTAGGGCAGAAGGAGTGGTGAGAGGTAAGAGAATTATTGTAGAGTTAAAATCACTTAATCATAGATTTCTAGAAATAGTGTTACGCCTTCCGCCTTCTCTTTCTTATTGGGAATATGAAATAAGGAAGAAACTTGCAGGCGCATTTTCCCGAGGTCGCATCGAGGTGACCGTTTGGATGGATAATTTAAGTGATGGAGGGGATTTAGAGACCCTCCCTTCTGTGAATATCCAGCTTGCACGTCGGTACTTGGAACTTTTGAAATTGCTTAAAACGGAGCTAAGTCTCGGAGGCGAAGTCGATGTTTCTCTCATCGCTCTTTTTAAAGATATTTTTGTTACCCCGGGTCACATGTGCTCGAGTATGTTCGAATGGAACGATCTGGAAGGGATTTTTCAGAGTGCCATATGTGCACTTAAGGAAATGCGTATTAGGGAAGGGGAATCATTGAAGGAAGACCTCATAGGTCGTGTAAATCAGGTAAGCGAGTATTTGGATTTCATAGAAGAACGTTCACCTTGGGTTGTTCGGGAGTACCGTGAAAGGTTAATAGATCGCATAAGGGAACTTCTTGATGCAAAAGACGTTGATGAAAATAGAATCTATCAGGAAGTTGCCTTTTTTGCCGAGAGATGTGATGTTACAGAAGAAATTGTCCGTCTTCGAAGTCACATAGATCAATTCCACAAATTGCTTGCAGATGGTGGGGTCATTGGTAGAAAGATAGACTTTTTACTACAGGAAATGAACAGGGAAATTAATACTGTTGGTTCTAAAAGCAATGATATAACGATAACTAAGTACGTGATTGATGTTAAGAACGAGATTGCAAAGATAAGGGAGCAAGCGCAGAATATTGAGTGATGGAAGGTAAAAGCAGTTTGTATATAGTTGTATCGGCACCCTCGGGGACAGGGAAAACGACAATGTGTTCAGAACTTTTGAAATCATGTCCGAACCTTGTGTTTTCCGTTTCCTACACCACCAGGCCAAAAAGACCGGGGGAAATTGAAGGTAGAGACTACCACTTTGTGTCCAAAGAGGAATTCTTGGCAAAGTTGGAAAGGGGTGATTTTTTGGAGTGGGCAGAGAATTTTGGATACCTTTATGGCACGGATGAAGTAGCTATTAAGGAAGCTCTGCTTCAAGGTAAGGATGTTCTTGTTGACGTGGATCACCGAGGTGCTAAGATTTTGAAGGAACGGTTACCTGGGGGTGTTTTTGTTTTTATTTTGCCACCCAGTTTTGAGGAGCTTTACAAAAGGTTGGCCCGTCGGGGTTGTGAAGCAAGGGAGACTTTGGAATCACGTTTTGCTAGGGCAAGGGATGAGATAAAGGAGGTTTTCTGGTATGATTATATTATAGTTAATGATGATTTGAGCGAGGCAGTGAGGAAACTGCGGGCTATTTATTTAGCCGAGAAGTGCCGCAGGGATCGTATGATGCGATTTGTTGAGGAACTTTGGGAAAATGAGTTCATTAATAATGGGAGGTTCTATGGCAAGAATAACAATTGAAGATGCTTTAGAGAAAGCCAAAAATCGGTTTGCCCTTGTGCATCTTACGACAAATCGGGCAAGGCAACTACTGAAGGGGGCAAAACCATTGGTTGATCCTAGGAACAACAAGGAAATAGTGGTGGCTCTGAGAGAAATTGCAGCAGGTAAGGTAACCTATGCTCGTCCTGAGTATCTTGTGGATGCCAAGGTTAACTACAGACACATTGAAGAAGATTATACAGAGTTTATAGGAGAGTATGACGAGTTGGAATGAGCGTTTGCTTAAAAGATGGATGAGTGGAAAATTGTGTATGGGAGGAACCCCGTAAGGGAATTGCTCATTGCTGCTCCCGAAAGGGTTTCTAAACTGATGGTTGCTTCGGGATCGAGATGGTCGTCCCTTGATGAGGTTTTAAATATTGCATTGCAAAATGGAATAAATGTTGAGTACAGTGAAAGACGCAATTTGGACAGGTTATCCCAAGGAGGTTCCCATCAGGGAATAGTTGCCTTCGTAAAAGGTTTTAAGCAGTTTTCTCTGCATGATGTGATAAGAGAGATTCACCCGAGGTTGAAGGGTAAGGTAGTAGTTGCTTTGGATGGTGTAACCGATCCCCAAAATCTGGGAGCAATTGTTAGGACGGCGCATTGCTTTGGTGTGAATGGGATTTTGATCCCAAGGCATCGTTCTGTTTCTGTAACCCCAGTGGTGGTTAAGACCTCTGCTGGTGCGATTAATTACACACCAGTTATTACAGTGACCAATCTGGCCAGTGCGATTGATTTTTTGAAGAAAGAAGGTTTCTGGGTTTACGGGGCAGAGGCAGATGCACCGTGGGAAATTGATGCGTTGCGATTTGATGGAGACGTGGCCCTTGTAGTGGGGGGGGAAGAGAAAGGGATACGGCCTCTCATCAGGGAAAAATGTGATTTTCTTTTTGCAATACCCATGGTAGGGAAAATAAATTCTTTAAACGTTTCAGTTGCGACTGGGGTTGCCCTTTATACAATTTTTTCCAAATTGAGGAAGAGTTAAGTATGCCTGTGTTTGTGTGGGAGGCGACAAATAGAAAGGGAGAGATAAAAAGAGGCGAACTTGAAGGTCCCGATGAAGCGGCGGTCAGGAATCTTCTCAGGCGCCAGGGGTTTCGGTCTATAGAGGTAAAGGCTAAGCCGAAAGATATTTCTGAGTATATTCCTTTTTTAAAACCGAAGGTCAAGGAAAAGGAAATTGTTGTTTTCGCGAGGATTTTTTCTACAATGATAAACGCCGGACTTCCTCTTATACAGTGTTTGGATCTACTTGCGCAGCAGGAGAAAAACAGGACGTTTAAGCAGGTGATCCTCACAGTGAAGGCGGATATTGAAGGCGGGATGACTTTATGTGAAGCCCTGAAAAAAC
Source organism: Syntrophales bacterium (assembly GCA_026417625.1). Taxonomy (NCBI): domain Bacteria; kingdom Pseudomonadati; phylum Thermodesulfobacteriota; class Syntrophia; order Syntrophales; species Syntrophales bacterium. The sequence continues at coordinate 150,889 of JAOACW010000003.1, forward strand.
ATCCCAAGGTTTTCGATGAGCTTTTTGTGAATCTGGTAGCAGCTGGTGAAAGTGGTGGTATATTAGATGTGATTCTCCAGCGTCTCTCTAATTATATGGAAAAGGCTCTTAAACTGAAAAGCAAGGTAAAAGGAGCAATGACATACCCCATCAGTGTGCTTGTGATCTCTTTGGGTGTTGTGGCACTACTTCTTCTTAAGGTGATTCCTGTTTTTCAAAAGATGTTTGAGGGTATGGGTGGAGAGTTACCCGCACCAACGCAGTTTCTTGTTAACGCTAGTGCATTTACCCAGAAATACTTCCTTGTGATGGTCGGAATTGTGGTGGCGTGTAGTTATGCATTTAAACGCTTCCGATCCACCGAAAAAGGTAGGTTATTGATCGATAGTATGTTACTGAAGGCCCCCGTATTTGGTCCACTTCTAGGTAAGGTAGCAGTGGCAAAGTTCTCCAGAACTATGTCAACAATGCTGTCCAGCGGGGTTCCCATTCTGGAAGGTCTTAGCATTGTGAGCAAAACAGCAGGCAATGTGGTTGTAGAAAAGGCACTTATGGAAACAAGAAAGAGAATTTCCGAGGGGAAGAGCATTGCGGAACCATTAGCAGAAACTGGAATCTTTCCACCCATGGTGATTCAGATGATCTCTGTAGGAGAGGCTACAGGTGCTCTGGATACAATGTTGGCAAAGATCGCTGATTTTTACGACGATGAGGTGGATGCTGCTGTAGAGGCGATGACGTCTCTACTCGAACCGTTGATGATGGTTTTTCTTGGGGGTGTCGTTGGAGGCATGATAATTGCTATGTACCTGCCCATTTTCAAGATGGCCTCTGTTGTTGGGGGTTAAAAAATGGTCGGGATGGCGCGATTCGAACGCGCGACCCCTGCGTCCCGAACGCAGTGCCCTACCAGACTGGGCCACATCCCGATGTATTTAACATATAAAAAATGATTCTCGTTGTCCACATTTTTTTGACGGTGTAGGGAGATGATAATATACGATCTCAGTTGTGAAAAAGGTCACAAATTTGAGGGGTGGTTTCAAAGCAGAGTGGCTTTCGAAGACCAGAAAGAAAAGAAGCTTATTTTGTGTCCTGTGTGTGGAAGTTCTGAAGTACAGGTGCTGCCTTCTGCCTTGAGGGTAATCAGCGGAGATAGAGGAAGGGATGGGAGACAAGATACAGTAGAGATTACGCCTCTGGGTTTTTTAAAGATGATCCAGGATTATGTGGTGGAGAATTTCGAGGATGTGGGAGAAAGATTCGCTGAGGTAGCATTGAAGATACACAGAGGTGAGGAAGTGAGGAGAAATATTAGGGGTACAACAACACCGGAGGAAGAAGAACTCCTCCGGGAGGAGGAAGTTCCCTTTTTGAAAATACCTATAATCAAGTTCCATAGCTAAGACAGATCTGCAGGAGCTAGCCTTTTGCCAGTAATGTTAGGGAGTATACTGGAAACTATTGGAAATACCCCTCTTGTGGAAATCCGCAGGTTGAATCCTAATCCCCGGGTTAGGATCTTTGCGAAGCTTGAGTATTTTAACCCTGGGGGATCTATAAAGGATAGGCCAGCGTACGCGATGATCAAGGGTGCCGAGGAGAGAGGGGAATTGACAAGAGGGAAAATAATTCTGGAAGCCACAAGTGGGAATACAGGTATAGGATTGGCCCTTGTAGCGGCAGCTAAGGGTTACCGTCTGTGTTTGGTGATGTCTGAGGCGGTGAGTGAGGAGCGAAAGAAGATACTGAAGGCTATGGGTGCGGAGCTCATATTTACTCCTGCCGCGCTGGGTACAGATGGTGCGATAGAGTACGTTTACAACATGTTAAGAGAGAATCCCGATCGCTATTTCTGCCCTGATCAGTTCAACAATCCCGATAATGTGTTAGCCCATTACCATGGGACAGCGGAGGAGATTTGGCGTCAGACAGGTGGTAAAGTTTCTATGGTTGTTGTGGGTTTAGGAACAACGGGCACAGCCATGGGGGTTTCTAAGAAGTTAAAGGAGTATAATCCCTCTATTCGTATTGTGGGAGTGGAACCGTATTTACAGCACAAGATTCAGGGATTGAAGAATATGAAGGAGTCTTATAGGCCGGGCATTTTCGAGAAAGACCGCTTGGATGAGAAGGTGAATGTTCTTGATGATGATGCTTTTGAGATGGCAAGAAAACTAGCACGGGAAGAGGGTCTATTTGTTGGTATGAGTTCTGGTGCTGCGATGTACGTGGCTGTAGAAAAGGCAAAAGAACTGAGTGACGGATTGATAGTGGTTATATGCCCAGATGGGGGAGAACGGTATCTCAGTACTGAGTTGTTTACAGACAAACAGGAAACCACCATTAAGTTGTACAACAGCCTAACAAGATCCAAAGAGTATTTTAGACCACTCAAACCGGATGTAGTACTTATACATACGTGTGGGCCAACGGTTCATGAGATTCCCCATATAGGTAGTCTTAGGCGATTTGTAGTGTCTGATTTATTGAGGCGGTATCTGGAAGTTAAAGGTTACCGGGTGAGGAATTTAACAAATGTGGTGGATCTTGCTGATCGTTCCATTCAAGGAGCAGAACAGAGGGGAATGGATCTCAATTCTTATTCTAACTGGGGCACACAAATCTTTTTGGAGTCTCTCAGAAAATTACAGGTATTAACCGATGGCGAATATCCAAGATCTCTCGAAAATGTTGAGCGAATGGTAAAGATAGTTGAGAGGTTGATAGATAGAGGTTACGCCTATGAGAAATTGAGGTCTGTTTACTTTGATGTATCTAAGCTTGATGGTTATGGATGTTTGTCTCACGTGGATTTGAAGAGAGTCGATTACGGTCGTACTGTGGATCTTGACGACTATGAGAAGGACAGTCCTGGTGATTTCACGCTTTTTAAAAGGGCGACCCTTAATGAGTTAAAGAAGGGATACTACTTCGCTACCCCTTGGGGGAATGTAAGACCCAGCTGGCACTTACAGTGTGCAGCTTTAGGACTTACATGTCTGGGCGAGGAATACGATATTCATGCCAGTGGTACTGATGTTCTTTTCCCTCATTGTGAGAATGTTTTGGCGATCGGCAAAGGATTGACGGGTAAACGCATGGCACGATATTGGTTATTAACCGAACTTGTCATGGTCGGAGGAAAAAAGATGTCCCGTTCTGCAGGTAATGCCGTTACCATAGATGATCTTGAAAAGTATGGATACAAAGGCAGGGAAATCAGGTTTTTTTTGATAGGCGCTCATTACAGAAAACCCCTAAACTTCTCCTTTGGAGCTCTGGATACGGCAAAAAATACTGTGCGTAGATTAGATTCTTTTATACAGCGTTTGATCCGGCACAAAGGGGGTGATGAGGACCCAGAAGTGGAACAATACATATACGATGTGCGTCAGAGTTTTTTTGCAGCATTGGATGACGATCTTAATGTTGCCATGGCGTTTGCAGCACTTTTTGATTTTGTTAGGAAAGTAAGTAAACTTATGGCGCAGAATCGATTGGGTCAGCGCGCCCGTGATCGCGTACTTGATGTGATGATGCTTCTTGATAGAGTTCTTGGAATCATGAATTTTAAAGAAGTTATGATAAGTGATGAGGCAAGAAGACTTATCGAAGAACGAGAGTCATTGCGGAAGGCTGGTAATTGGAAAGAAGCGGATGAGATTCGAGAGAGATTGAGAAGTATGGGAATTGAGTTAGCGGATACCCCAGAAGGAACATTATGGTGGTTGGGTTAAAGGGGTTTCACAATGATAAGAAAGGCTATTTATGCCGGTACGTGGTATCCAGGAAACGAGGAAAGGCTAAGGATAAGCATAGAGAAATACCTTGCGGCCGTTCCGTTGCAGAAATTGCCAGGGATAACTAAAGGCATTTTGGTACCTCATGCGGGATATACCTATTCGGGACAGGTAGCGGCGTACGGTTACGCTGTGGTCAGGTATTTCTCGTATGACGCCATTATAGTCATTGCACCGAGCCATTATGCTTTTTTTCATAATGTCTCAGTTTTTACCAATGGAGCTTACGAGACACCCTTGGGACTTCTCCCCGTTGATGAGGAATTGGCGGAGAGATTAATTGTTGAAGGAAAGTGCTGTGTTTCTCTGCCTGAGATTCATGAAAGAGAACATGCGATTGAGGTTCAGGTTCCATTTCTACAGCTTGTGTTTAAGGGTACTCCCTTTGTGCCTCTGATTATGGGTGATCAATCGGAAGAGCTGTGTAAGGAGCTTGCCGAGACAATATACAGGGCAATTTCCGTTTCAGGAAAAAAAGTACTGATCGTTGCTAGTTCTGATCTATCGCATTTTTACGGTTACGATAGGGCGGTTAAGATGGACGGAGCACTGCTCAAGTATATTTCAGAAATGGATGATAAGGGTTTATTGGAGGCGCTCGCAAGAGGTACGGTAGAGGCATGTGGTGGTGGACCTATTGCGACACTGATTAAAGTGTGCAAATTTTGTGGTTCAAAAAAGGCAAGCATTTTAAAATATGCCAATTCTGGAGATGTAACGGGTGATAGAGGGGAAGTAGTTGGTTATGCAGCGGCAGCTTTCTATGTGTGACGAAGCAATTTTGAAAATTTTCTTGACATATTGAAAATAAAAAAATAGTATTTTAGTTTCATAATAGCAAAGTGAGTTCTTTGAAAGTGACATACTGGCTGGCGTAGCTCAATGGGTAGAGCAGCTGATTTGTAATCAGCAGGTTGCGGGTTCGAGTCCCATCGCCAGCTCCACTTTAGGTGATTCTGGAGGGGTTCCCGAGTGGCCAAAGGGAGCAGACTGTAAATCTGCCGGCTCAGCCTTCGGAGGTTCGAATCCTCCCCCCTCCATAAAGTTAATATTGAGGTAACAGGGGGGTGGGTTGGGACCTTGTGAGTTGAGAGCGGGAGTAGCTCAGTGGCTAGAGCATCAGCCTTCCAAGCTGAGGGTCGCGGGTTCGAATCCCGTTTCCCGCTCCACTGTTTGACATATAGTCAGATCTTGGTTGGTATATAGCCCACGTAGCTCAGTAGGTAGAGCACATCCTTGGTAAGGATGAGGTCGCCAGTTCAATCCTGGTCGTGGGCTCCATGCGAGAGGGGAGTTAAAATATGCGGATTATAATAACACTTGCGTGTACACAGTGTAAACAGAGAAATTATACGACTACGAAGAACAAAAGGACGATGCAGAATCGTCTCGAACTCAAGAAATATTGTAAGTTTTGCCGTTCTCATACACTTCATAGAGAAACGAAGTGATTATGTTACTAGGTGGCTTACAGCATGCAGGCCAGTAGCTCTAACGGATAGAGCGCCGGACTCCAAATCCGGATGCTGGGGGTTCGAATCCCTCCTGGCCTGCCATAAATTTAAGCTGACTCTTCAGGATCAAGGGTAAAAGCAGAAAGAGTTTTATGGATAAAGTTAAGGCATGGCTAATAAAGGCGAAGGTTTTTTTGCAAGAGGCGAGGGCTGAGCTTAGAAAGGTTACGTGGCCTACGCCAAAACAGGCGTTTACGTCCACAGCTGTGGTCATTATATTTGTTTTTATAGTGTCTACGTTTCTGGGCTTTGTGGATTTCTGGTTGACGAAACTCGTTAAACTGATCTTGGGTTAGGATGTCATGGCACATCGGTGGTATGTCGTACATACTTATTCGGGTTATGAGAATAAAGTAAAGATCTCGCTTCAGGAGCGCATTCAGGCGGCGGGAAAACAGGAGTATTTTTCCGATATGTTGATTCCAGAAGAAAATGTGGTGGAACTTGTAAGTGGTGAGAAGAAAACCACTAAGCGTAAGTTCTTTCCCGGTTACATTCTCGTTAGGATGGAGCTAAATGAGGAAACGTGGCACCTTGTAAAGAATACTCCTAAGGTGACAGGTTTTGTTGGTGGTAGGGATAAACCCCTGACCATTCCCGACAAAGATGTAGAAATGTTAAAGACTCGTATAAGCGAGGGGACGCTCAAACCGAAGCCAAAGCATAAGTTTGATGTGGGTGATCATGTGCGGATAATAGATGGACCATTTACGAATTTTGAGGGTGTGGTGGACGAAGTAAAACCTGAAAAGGGTAAAGTCCGGGTGATCGTGAGTATATTTGGGCGTTCGACCCCTGTGGAGCTTGATTTTATTCAGGTTGTGCAGAGCTAAAAAACTGTAAGGAGTTATTTGATTGTATGGCAAAGAAAGTTATAGCGAACATAAAGCTTCAGTTGAAGGCTGGTAAGGCGACGCCTTCACCGCCTGTAGGTCCGGCACTGGGGCAGCACGGGGTGAATATTATGGAATTCTGTAAGGCGTACAACGCTATGACGCAGCACCTAGAAGGTATGATTGTGCCTGTTGTCATTACGGTGTATTCGGACAGATCCTTTACGTTTGTTACCAAAACACCACCTGCTTCAGTTCTTTTAAAACAGGCAGCGAAGATTGCCAAAGGTTCCAGCGAACCGAAAAAGGAGATTGTAGGTAAGGTTACGGCCCAGCAAATAAGAGAAATCGCTGAACTAAAATTCAACGATTTGAATGCTCTAGATATGGATGCGGCGATCAGAATTATTGAGGGCACTGCCAAGTCGATGGGCATCGCGATTGAGAGATAATTAGGATTTAGAGGGTAAGGATATGGCTAAAAGAGGGAAGAGTTATTTGGAAGTGAAAAAAAAGTTGATTCCGGGCAAACGGTATACTTTGAAAGAGGCTGTAAATATTGTTGTCCAAACGGCAAGGGCGAAGTTTGATGAAACGGTGGATGTCGCTATCAAACTTGGTGTTAATCCGCAGCATGCTGATCAAATGGTAAGGGGCAGTGTGGTTTTGCCTCATGGGCTTGGTAAACAGGTTCGTGTGCTTGTATTTTCAAAGGGTGAAAAGGAGAAGGAGGCTTTGGAAGCGGGGGCGGATTATGTTGGAGGTGAGGAGTTGATAGAAAAAATTAAAGAAGGTTGGTTGGATTTTGACAGAGTTGTGGCTACGCCGGACATGATGGGAAGTGTGGGGAAATTGGGTAAGATTCTTGGACCACGGGGTCTTATGCCAAACCCCAAAATGGGCACTGTTACTTTTGATGTGGGGCGAGTGGTTAAGGAGTTAAAGGCTGGTAGGGTTGAATTCCGCGTTGAGAGAGCAGGTATAGTTCACACACCGGTGGGTAAAGTCTCCTTTGGTCCGGAGAAACTGCTTGAGAATATAATGGCGGTGTTGGAGACAATAATAAGGTTAAAGCCAGCTTCCAGCAAGGGGGCGTATCTCAGAGGAATTGCACTTTCGACCACTATGGGTCCTGGCATAAAAGTTGACCCATTAAGCGTTAAAAATCTGTGATTTTATGTCGAAGACAGCAGGTACTATGTGTTTAATCGGTGATCCGGCCTGCCGAGACGAAGGGATATATGAAGTCTTTTCCTGTATGATGTTTGGGCTTTTCGTTGAGATGATGTGATGCCTCGGCAGGATTTCTGAACGGCACTTGATTTGGGAAAGGAGGCTTAATTTTGGACCGTAAAAAGAAAAAACAAATTGTATCTGAATTGCATGAGAAATTGCAATCTTTTGACATGGCTGTGCTGACGACTTATAGCGGTTTAAATGTGGAGAGAATGACTGAGCTACGGAGAAATCTACGTAAAGCCCAGGCGGAGTTAAGGGTCGTCAAGAACAATCTGTTGCGCATTGCTTCGGAAGGAACGGAACTCGAAGTTTTGAGGGATAGATTTGAAGGTCCACTTGCACTTGTGCTTGTTAAAGGTGATGTCGTGGAACCTGCTAAGGTACTTGTGGACTTTGCCCGCAGAAACAGCGAGCTTGAATTCAGGATGGGAGTGATGGGTGGTAAAATAATGCAGAAAGAAGATCTTTTTGCATTGGCTACCCTCCCGGGGAGGGAAGTCCTGCTGGGCAAGGTACTAGGTGTTTTGTTAGCTGTGCCTACAGGTTTGGTGAACGTGTTGAGTGCTGTTCCTCGGGGTATCGTACAGGTTCTTGATGCCTATCGCCGTAAGAAAGAGTCAGATAATTAAAAATACAGGAAAGGATGGAGATCATGTCACAGACGATCACAAAAGAGGATGTAGTAAAGTTTATTGAGTCAATGACGGTTTTGGAACTTGCAGAATTGGTTAAAGAACTTGAACAGCGGTTTGGAGTTTCTGCAGCTGCTCCTGTTGCTATGCCAGTGGCAGCGACGCCGGGGGTTGAAAAGGCAGCTCACGTGGAAGAGAAGACGGAATTTGATGTGATTCTGACAGGTTTCGGTGATCAGAAGATCCAGGTGATCAAGGTGGTTAGAGCTATCACTGGTTTGGGGCTGAAAGAAGCAAAGGATCTTGTAGAAGGTGTGCCGAAACCCATTAAAGTGGGTGTTTCCAAAGAAGAAGCTGCGGATATTAAGAAAAAGATAGAAGAAGTTGGTGGAACGGTAGAGATAAAATAAGTATTTTTACCCCCGGAATTGGGATTGCATGACAGTTTATAGAGTAATGTTTTACATTGAAGGGCATCTTTTCCGGGGGTTGTTACTTTGAGAGAGGCTGTAGGGTGTTTATGTATAACGTGAAGAAAGATTTTAGAAGAATAAAAAAACTAATCGAGATTCCCAACCTCATCGAGGTCCAGTTGAAGTCCTATGAGAAATTTCTGCAGAAGGATGTGGACCCCGATAAACGCAAGAATTATGGGCTGCAAGGTGCATTTCGAAGCGTATTTCCAATTTCTGATTACAGTAGAAGATGTTCATTGGAGTTTGTGAGTTATCGAATCGGTGAGCCACGCTACGATGAAAAGGAATGTTTAGAGAAAGGATTAACCTATGCGGCACCAATGAGGATCGTTGTGCGTCTTCAGATCTTTGATGTGGATCCAAGTACAGGGGTTCGCCAGATTAGTAACATCAAAGAGCAAGAGATCTATTTCGGTGAGATACCTCTTATGACGGCCAACGGAACTTTTATCATTAACGGTACGGAGAGGGTGGTAGTAAATCAGTTACACAGATCTCCAGGAATTTTTTTCGATCATGATAAAGGTAAAACGCTGGCAAGTGGTAGGGTTGTTTACTCAGCAAGAATTATACCCATCAGGGGTTCGTGGCTTGATTTCGAATTTGATTCAAAAGATTTGCTTTATGTGCGTATAGATCGCCGTCGAAAGATGCCTGTGACGGTTCTTTTGAAGGCTCTTGGCTATAGCACGGAGTTAATCCTCAATTATTTCTATGACATTGAGACGGTTTTCTTCGAGGAGGATTCCATCAAGAGGGTGGTGGGTGAATCCCTAATAGGTGAAAAGGCGCCGGAGGATATTAAGGACCCCCGCACGGGAGAGGTTATTGTTAGAAAGGGGAGGAAGATAAACAAGCTGCTTTTGAAGAGGATTACCGATGCGGGTATCGAAAGGATTGAAATCGACGAACTAAGTCTGATCGGGAAAATCCTATCATCAGACGTAAAGGACCCGGAAACGGGTGAGGTCATAGCCCACTGCAACGAGGAATTAACACCAGAAATTCTGGAGGAGATAAAGAGTAAAGGTATAAAAGAATTAAATTTCATTCACATAGATGAAGACAGAAGCAATATTTCTATAAGGGAAACACTTCTAATTGATAGGGTGGATTCTCAGGAGGACGCCATTATTGAAATCTACAGAAGGTTAAGGCCGAGCAACCCTCCCACACCCGAAACAGCTCAGGCCTTCTTCCACAGTCTTTTCTTCGACCCGGCGACCTATGATCTATCTGATGTGGGGAGGGCAAAGATGAACTACAAGCTCCGGCTTGACATACCAACGGATGTAACAGTTCTCACGAATAGTGATATACTGGCAGCAGTAAAATACCTTTTGAATTTGAAAATGGGTTCTCCGGATTACAGTGTAGATGATATAGATCATTTGGGGAATAGAAGGGTGAGATCGGTTGGTGAGTTAATCGAAAACCAGTATCGTATTGGTCTGGTTAGGATGGAGAGGGCAATAAAGGAGAAGATGAGTCTTCATGATATCGAGACATTGATGCCCCACGATCTTGTAAATGCTAAGCCGGTGACAGCCGTTGTTAGTGAGTTTTTTGGAAGCAGTCAGTTGTCACAGTTTATGGATCAGACAAATCCTCTTTCCGAGGTTACTCATAAACGCCGTTTGTCTGCTCTTGGCCCTGGTGGTTTGACACGAGAGAGAGCAGGTTTTGAAGTGCGTGATGTGCATCCCACCCATTATGGAAGGATATGTCCAGTTGAAACTCCGGAAGGTCCAAACATCGGTTTGATTGTATCGCTCAGCACATACGCACGTATCAATGAATTCGGATTTGTTGAGACGCCATACTGGGTGGTGGAAAACGGGGTTATACAGAATAAGATCCGGTTCATGACAGCCATTGAAGAAGAAGATTATATCATTGCTCCTTCTGATTGCCCTGTTGATGAGAACGGTCGTTTGATTGGTGACATGGTTACTGCGAGGAAAGGGGCCGACTTTTTGACAGTGGCACCTGAGGAGGTAAACTACATTGATGTTTCACCCAACCAGTTGGTGAGTGTAGCGGCGACTCTCATACCTTTCCTAGAACATGATGATGCGAATCGTGCGCTTATGGGATCCAACATGCAGCGGCAGGCTGTACCTCTTTTAAGGCCAGCCGTTCCTCTGGTGGGCACAGGTATGGAATCGGTAGTGGCAAAGGATTCGGGGGCTGTGGTAGTGGCGCGGCGCGATGGAGTGGTGGAAAGTGTGGATGCATCTCGGATTGTGGTGAGGAGTGATGGAGCGGAGAAGGATGGCTTGGATATAGGGGTTGATATATATAACTTGACTAAATTCAAACGATCAAATCAGGATACGTGTTTCAATCAGAGACCCTTGGTGAACAAGGGCGACAGGGTACGTAAAGGTCAGGTGATTGCCGACGGACCTGCTACTGATAACGGGGAACTGGCACTGGGTAGAAATGTGCTTGTAGCCTTCATGTCTTGGGGTGGATATAACTATGAGGATTCAATTTTGGTGAGTGAGCGGTTAGTTAAGGAGGATGTCTATACGTCCATCCACATAGAGGAGTTTGAGGTGATGGCCCGGGATACTAAACTGGGCAAGGAAGAGATCACGCGAGATATTCCCAATGTGGGGGAGGAAGCTCTTAAAAACTTGGATGAAAATGGCATCATCAGGATGGGCGTTGCAGTTAAACCAGGAGACATCCTTGTGGGTAAAATAACACCAAAAGGGGAAACTCAGCTTTCGCCTGAAGAGAAGCTCTTGAGGGCGATATTTGGAGAGAAGGCCAGTGATGTCAGGGATACATCTCTGAGGGTGCCGCCAGGTGTTGAAGGTATTGTTATTGATGCAAAGATTTTTACGCGCAAGGGTATTGACAAAGACAAGAAGGCATTGGCTCTTGAAGAAGAAGCGAGGAGAGCTCTGCAGAAGGATCGTGATGATGAGATTAGGATAATTATGGATGCTGTACGTGACAAAATTAAAAGTCTTCTAGTGGGGAAGACGGTAGGAGCTAGGCTTTCAGATCCCAAGAAGAAAAGGATTTTCCTGAAGAAGGGTGATGTTATAACCGAAGATGTCCTCGATAAGATGCCTTTTGAGTACTGGAAAGAGATAACGTTGGAGGGTGATGCGGAAACAGAGGAAACTCTTAATGTGATTTTTACGAATTTGGAACGCCGTATTGACATGATAAAGAAACAGTATGAGGCTAAAGTGGAGCATCTAGAGGCGGGGGATGAATTGCCTCCTGGTGTGCTGAAGATGGTGAAAGTTTATGTGGCTGTTAAGAGGAAACTTTCCGTTGGAGATAAGATGGCGGGTCGTCATGGTAATAAGGGAGTACTTTCGCGAATTCTACCCGAAGAGGATATGCCTTACTTTGCCGATGGCACGCCGGTTGACATAATACTCAATCCACTTGGTGTGCCTTCTCGGATGAACGTTGGTCAGATTTTGGAGACACATCTCGGTTGGGCAGCTAGGGGATTGGGAGAAAAGTTAAACGAGTTACTGGAGAAGTACAGGAACATCCAACGAATTAGGGATGAATTGAAGCGTATCTATAAATCCAAGGATATTGCTGATTTTGTTGACACGGCGACAGATGCGGAAATTGAAGCACTTGTGCACCAAGTGAAAGAAGGGATTCCCATGATATCACCTGTGTTTGATGGAGCTCGGGAGGACGAAATTAGGGGGCTTCTTAGAGCTGCGGATTTACCCGAGCTTGGGCAAGCGGTGCTTTACGATGGAAGAACTGGGGAGCCTTTTGATCAAGAGATCACAGTGGGGATGATATATATGCTGAAGTTGCATCATCTTGTTGATGATAAAATCCATGCTCGCTCCATTGGACCATATTCGCTGGTTACTCAGCAGCCGTTGGGAGGTAAGGCCCAGTTTGGCGGTCAAAGATTGGGAGAAATGGAGGTCTGGGCCATGGAGGCATATGGAGCGGCGTATTCGTTGCAAGAATTTTTGACGGTAAAATCCGATGATGTGGTTGGACGTACTAGGATGTATGAAGCCATCGTTAAAGGTGAGCATACACTTGAGCCTGGACTTCCTGAATCCTTCAATGTTCTTGTCAAGGAACTTCAGAGTTTGTGCCTTGATGTAGAATTAATAGAAGAAGAAGAGGAGTAAAGGGAGGAAACCGTGGAAGATATATACTCTTATTTTGAAAAACCAAAAAATCCCATAAGATTCAACGCAATTAGAATATCTATAGCCTCGCCGGAGAAGATACTGGCTTGGTCCGCAAGGCCGAATACTAACGGTGAGGTGAAAAAACCAGAGACGATAAATTACAGAACGTTCAAACCTGAAAGGGATGGGCTGTTTTGTGCAAAGATATTCGGACCTGTAAAAGATTACGAATGCCTGTGTGGCCGTTACAAACGGATGAAGCACCGAGGTGTAATCTGTGAAAAGTGTGGTGTTGAAGTTACACAGTCGAAGGTTCGTCGAGAGCGAATGGGGCACATAAAACTGGCTGCACCGGTGGCTCATATCTGGTTCCTGAAGAGTATACCGAGTAGAATAGGAGCGGTTCTCGATTTGACTTTGAAGGAGCTGGAAAGGGTTCTCTATTTTGAGTCGTGGATTATCATCGATCCGAAGTATACGCCGTTGCAGAAAATGGCTTTGATCTCCGATGAGGAGTTGAATGAGCTGAAGGAGAAGTATGGAGAGGATGCTTTTGAAGCAGGTATTGGTGCGGAGGCGATTCGCAAACTTTTGGAGCAGGTAGATCTTGAGAAATTGGACGCAGAACTGAGAGAGGAAATTAAAAATGCCGTTTCGGATGCGAAAAAGAAGAAACTCATCAAGCGTCTTAAAGTAATTGAGGCCTTACGTAAATCGGGAAACAAACCGGAATGGATGATTTTGACAGTACTGCCTGTAATTCCTCCAGACCTCAGACCTCTTGTGCCACTGGATGGGGGCCGGTTTGCCACGTCCGATCTCAATGATCTCTACCGCCGTGTTATAAACAGGAATAACCGACTTAAGAGGCTTATAGAGCTCAATGCACCGGAGATAATTATAAGGAATGAGAAACGGATGTTGCAGGAGGCTGTGGATGTGCTTTTTGACAACGGCCGCAGGGGGCGTGCGGTGACAGGAACCAACAAGAGGCCGCTCAGATCTCTTTCGGATATGCTTAAGGGCAAGCAGGGTCGTTTCCGTCAAAATTTGCTGGGTAAACGTGTGGACTATTCTGGGCGTTCTGTTATAACTGTGGGTCCTGATCTGAGACTTCATCAATGCGGTTTGCCGAAAAAGATAGCTTTGGAACTCTTCAAGCCTTTTATTTACAATCGCCTAATCGATAAAGGTTACGTGACGACCGTCAAGAGCGCCAAGAAGATGGTGGAAAGGGAAACCTCAGAGGTATGGGATGCTTTGGATGAGGTTGTGAAAGAGTTTCCCGTTTTACTTAACAGGGCACCGACTTTGCACAGATTGGGGATCCAGGCGTTTGAACCTGTTCTTATTGAGGGGAAGGCCATCCAGTTGCATCCTCTTGTTTGTACAGCTTACAATGCTGACTTTGACGGGGACCAGATGGCTGTACACATACCTCTCTCTCTTGAAGCGCAGGCGGAAGCTCGGATTCTTATGATGTCAACTAACAATATTCTCTCTCCCGCACATGGGAAGCCCATAATACTGCCCAATCAGGATATAGTGCTGGGTATATACTACCTAACCAGGGAGAAGACAGGTGTAAAGGGTGAGGGTATGGTTTTTGCCTCGCCCGAAGAAGTAAGAAGTGCTGTGGACAACGGAGAGGTAGATATTCATGCTCGGATCACCGTTCGAATCAATGGCGAGAGGAAACAAACCACCGCAGGTCGCGTTATTCTCTCTGAGATAGTTCCGCCAGAGGTGCCATTCGACTATATAAATAAGGTGATGACGAAGAAGGAGTTGGCAAATCTCATTGACTACTGTTACAGACACTGTGGGGCAAAAACGACGGTGATCACAGCGGACAGGTTGAAGGATCTTGGTTTCAAGTACGCTACTATATCCGGGGCGTCCATTGCTATCCATAATATGGTCATTCCTGAGAGCAAGAAGGAAATTCTGGAAAAGGCCAATAAGGAGGTAATGAAGGTTCAGAAGCAGTACCTGGAAGGTTTGATAACGGACGGTGAGAGGTATAACAAGGTAATTGACATCTGGGCTCAAGCAACTGAGAGGATTGCTGCGGAGATGATGGCAGGTATAGAGGCTACAGTGGTGACTACACCTTCAGGAGAAAAGAAGAGGTTGGAGAGCTTCAACCCGATCTACATGATGGCTAATTCCGGTGCCAGAGGCTCTGCTGTTCAGATTCGCCAGCTGGCGGGCATGCGCGGATTGATGGCTAAACCATCTGGGGAGATTATTGAAACGCCCATTACGGCGAACTTCAGGGAGGGTTTAACGGTTCTCCAGTACTTTATCTCCACCCATGGTGCGAGGAAGGGACTTGCCGATACTGCTTTAAAAACGGCCAATTCAGGTTATCTAACACGTCGCCTTGTGGATGTGGCCCAGGATTGCATCGTAACTGAAATGGACTGCGGTACGATTGATGGGATATACGTTTCAGCACTGATAGAGGGTGGAGAAATAATTGAAACTGCAGGAGAACGCGTTCTTGGACGTGTGGCACTGGAGGATATAAAGGACCCATTCACAGGGGAGGTTATTGTTCGTGCAAACCAGGAGATCGATGAGACATTAGCGGAACGGATTGATAAAGCGGGTATTGAAAAAGTGGCAATTAGATCTGTACTGACGTGTAAGTCTAAATACGGTGTATGCGCCATGTGTTATGGCCGTGATCTTGCCCATGGACGTCTGGTGAATATCGGCGAAGCAGTGGGGATCATAGCAGCCCAATCTATTGGAGAGCCTGGTACGCAGCTGACTATGAGAACATTCCATATTGGTGGTACGGCGAGATTTGAAGAACATTCCACACTTCAGGCGCGTCACGATGGAACTATAAAATTCGTTAATCTGTCCACTGTTATATCTAGAACGGGAGATCTCGTAGTTATGAATCGGAATGGCGAGATCCATGTGCTTGATGAAGAAGGGCGCAGTCGTGGTAAGTACCCTGTTCCCTATGGTGCTCATCTTAAGGTGAGAGAGGGTGACTACGTTACTGGTCCAGGTAGAGATCCTAAGACTGGCGAGGAAAGGCAACCTACACTCATAGCCGAATGGGATCCGTTCTCCATACCGATTCTTGCTGAGGTGGAAGGTGTGGTTAAATTTGGGGATATTATTGATGGAAAAACAGTGCAGGAACAGGTGGATGAGGTTACAGGTTTGTCCCGAAAGGTTATCATTGACTTTAAGGGGACGGATCTTCGCCCACGCATTTCAATAAAGGATAAGAGAGGTAGGACGGCTAAGGTTCCAGGAACGAATGCCTTTGCCAGGTATATGTTGCCGGTGGGTGCCAACATTGTGGTTTCCGAAGGGGATGTTGTGAGTGCCGGCGATATCATTGCCAAGATACCCAGAGAGACGACGAAAACCAAAGACATAACAGGAGGTTTGCCTAGGGTTGCGGAACTTTTTGAAGCGCGGAAACCTAAGGAGTACGCAGTGATAAGCGAGATCAAGGGTGTTGTGTCATATGGAAAAGATGTGAAGGGTAAAAGAAAGATAATCATAACACCTGACAGTGGGGAACCAAAAGAATACCTTATCCCCAAAGGTAAGCATGTGAGTGTTCAGGAAGGTGACCGGGTACAGGAAGGCGAACCCCTCATGGATGGTGTGTTCAATCCTCATGACCTTTTGGCAATAAAAGGTGAAAAAGAGCTGGCCCGTTATCTAGTGGATGAGGTACAGGAGGTTTACAGATTGCAGGGTGTAAAGATCAACGATAAACATATGGAGATCATAGTTCGTCAGATGTTGCGACGAGTAAAGATAGTTGATCCAGGGGATACAACATTTATAGCGGAAGAAGAGGTGGAGAAACACCGTTTCCAGGAGGAGAATGAGAGGGTAATAAAACAGGGTGGAAGACCTGCAATTGGGAAACCCATTTTAATGGGAATAACGAAGGCCTCACTGTCTACTCAGAGCTTTATTGCAGCTGCTTCTTTCCAGGAAACCACAAGGGTTTTGACAGAGGCAGCGCTTGCAGGGAAAACGGATTATCTCCGAGGGTTAAAGGAAAATGTGATCATGGGTCGACTCATACCTGCAGGGACGGGGTTACCAATGTACAGGAAATTGGGTATCCTTGTTAAGGAAGGTAGCGAAGAACAAGGAAGTAAAGAGGATATTACTTTACATGAGAAAATTCTTGACATGGAAACCACAAGCTGATAGTAATCCACATTTCCATGTCGCTGGCATTTTCATTGCTGCAGATAGAATTACGAGTGGAGATTAGTAGATGCCTACAATAAATCAGTTGGTTCGTAAGGGGCGCACAAAGGTTGTTAAGAAGTCTACCACACCGGCTCTCGCAGGGTGTCCGCAGCGTCGAGGGGTGTGTGTGCGGGTTTACACAACGACTCCGAAGAAGCCTAACTCGGCGTTACGTAAGGTAGCTAGGGTGCGTCTGACGAGTGGATATGAAGTTACGGCCTACATACCCGGTATTGGCCATAATCTACAGGAACATTCTGTTGTGCTGGTACGCGGTGGTAGGGTAAAGGATCTTCCGGGAGTGAGGTATCATATAATTAGGGGAGCACTTGATGCTGTTGGGGTTCAAGATAGGAGGCAGGGTAGGTCAAAATACGGTACCAAGAAGCCAAGGTGATGTAAGGGTGTAGGAGTCATGCCTAGGAAAAGAGTGGTTGTCAAAAGAGATATAGCGCCTGACCCAAAGTTTAAGAGCAAGCTTGTGGCGAAATTTATAAACTGTTTGATGAGGGATGGGAAAAAGAGTATAGCAGAGAAGATCCTTTATGGGGCGTTTGAGCTCCTGGAGAAGAGGGCTAAGGAACCTCCGCTTCAGGTTTTCGAAAGGGCTATAGAGAATGTGAAGCCTTTGATCGAGGTAAAATCGAGGAGAGTGGGGGGTGCCACGTATCAGGTTCCCACGGAAGTACCTTCCAATAGAAGGCTTTCGTTGAGTATACGTTGGATCATTCATAGTGCCCGTGAGAGATCTGAGAAAAGCATGATTGAGAAATTGGCAGCGGAACTTTTGGATGCAGCGAATGGACGGGGAGCGGCTATTAAGAAAAGAGAAAATGTGCACAAAATGGCGGAGGCCAATAAAGCATTTGCGCATTTTAGATTTTAAAATTTACGGTCGAGGAACAAAGGGTCAAGGTAAATAACTCAGTAAGAAATTTTTGTTAGAGATGAAGAAGGAGGAACTTAGAAATGGCTAAGAAAAAATTTGAAAGAACGAAACCGCATGTGAATGTCGGTACAATTGGCCATGTGGACCACGGAAAGACAACGTTAACAAGTGCGATTACAAAACATTTGTCTAAGAAGGGACTTGCCGAGTATCGGCCCTTTGATTCCATTGACAACGCTCCGGAAGAGAAAGAGCGGGGTGTGACGATTAATATTTGTCACGTGGAATACGAGACGGCCAAACGGCATTACGCTCACGTTGATTGTCCTGGCCATGCCGACTACATCAAAAACATGATTTCTGGGGCCGCCCATATGGATGGAGCTATTCTAGTTGTAGCAGCATCTGATGGACCGATGCCTCAGACAAGGGAGCATATTCTTCTTGCGCGGCAGGTGCAGGTACCTTATATTGTAGTTTTTTTGAATAAAATTGATCTTGTGGATGATCCGGAACTTCTTGATCTTGTGGAATTGGAACTCCGGGAGTTGTTGAGCAAGTATGAATTTCCGGGTGACGAGATTCCTATAATTAGAGGTTCTGCGCTGAAGGCTTTGGAATCCGATGATCCTGATTCTGAAGAGGCGAAATGTATTTGGGAACTTTTAGATGCAATAGATAATTACATTCCTGAGCCTGTGAGAGTGTTGGACAAACCATTCCTCATGCCCATCGGTGATGTTTTTAGTATTTCCGGAAGAGGTACGGTGGTGACTGGTAGGGTGGAAAGAGGTACCATTAGAGTAGGCGATGAAGTAGAGGTTGTAGGTTTCCGGCCTACTTTCAAGACGGTATGCACCGGTGTGGAAATGTTCCGGAAAACTCTCGATGAGGGACGGGCTGGAGACGATATAGGAGTCCTTTTGAGGGGTACCAAAAGGGAAGAAGTAGAAAGAGGTCAGGTGGTTGCAAAGCCGGGTTCCATTACACCCCATACGAAATTTAAGGCGCAAGTCTACGTGTTGACTAAGGAGGAAGGGGGGCGTCATACGCCTTTCTTTACCGGGTATCGACCTCAGTTTTACTTCAGAACAACTGACGTCACAGGTGTCGTTCGATTGCCGGAAGGTGTGGAGATGGTAATGCCTGGTGATAATGTGGAATTAGAGATAGAGCTAATAACACCCATTGCAATGGAAGAGCAGCTCAGGTTTGCAATTAGAGAGGGTGGTAGAACAGTTGGTGCAGGTGTGGTTAGTAAGATTCTTGATTGAGAGAGTATGTCTCAGATGAAGGATCAGAGGATAAGAATAAGACTAAAGGCGTACGATCATAAATTGTTGGATCGTTCGGTGCAGGAGATTGTGGAGACAGCGAGGCAAACGGGTGCCCGTGTGGCAGGACCTGTGCCCCTGCCAACGGAGATCAATAGATTCTGTGTGAATCGTTCGCCACATGTGGACAAAAAGTCGCGGGAGCAGTTTGAGATACGGACTCACAAGAGGCTTATCGATATTATCGAACCAACACAGGCCACAATAGACGCCCTGATGAAGCTGGATTTGGCTGCGGGCGTGGATGTAGAGATTAAGTTATAGGTCTTGCGTTGGTGGGAGATGGATGAGTTATTCGAGAACCATCTCCTACTTTTTTGACTTTGGTAAGGGATATGGGAAAAGGATTGATAGGTAGAAAACTGGGGATGACGCAGATATTTGATGAGGAAGGCACCGCTATTCCCGTCACTGTTATTGAGGTGGAGCCTTCTGTGGTTATTCAAATAAAGACCAAAGAAAAGGATGGTTACGATGCTCTACAGCTGGGGTATGAGAGGGTGAAGAAGAAGGTCCTGACAAAACCACAGATTGGTCATTTTGACAAAGTGGGGAAGGGTTACTTCAGGTACCTCAGGGAGATAAGGTGTGATGTATCTGGGTACGAGGTTGGTTCTGAAATTCGTGTTGATATATTTAGACCCGGTGAGTACGTTGATGTGACGGGTATATCAAAGGGAAGGGGATTTGCCGGTGGTGTTAAACGTCATGGGTTCCGAGGCGGTAGGGCATCCCATGGATCCATGTTTCACCGGGCACCGGGTTCCATTGGATCCAGTTCTTTTCCATCCAGGGTTTTTCCTGGCAAAAGACTTCCAGGGCATATGGGTTGTGAGAGAAGGACGGTGCAAAATTTACGGGTAGTGGCTGTCAGACCGGAGGATAATGTTCTGCTTGTCAAAGGAGCTGTGCCTGGAGCGCCCCGCGGTATTCTGTTGATAAGGGAATCGGTGAAGAGAAGGTCATCATAAAGTTTTGAGGTATAGTACTATGCCAGTTGCGCCGGTATACAACATAAACCACGAAAAGGTAAAGGACATAGAGCTCAGCGATCAGATATTCGGGGCTGAGATTAATGAGGCAGTTATTTATGAAGTTGTGAAGATGCAACAGGCATGCAAGCGAAAAGGGACAGCTTCAACAAAGGAGCGGGGAGAGGTCTCCGGTGGGGGGAGAAAACCGTGGAGGCAGAAAGGTACGGGAAGAGCCCGAGTCGGAACGATTCGTTCTCCATTGTGGAGGCATGGTGGTACAGTGTTTGGGCCCAAACCCAGGGATTATTCCTATAGAGTTCCCAAAAAGGTGAGGCGGTTGGCATTGATTTCCGCATTAAGTATGAAATTTAAAGAAGATCGCATGATAATTCTGGATGATTTTCCATTGGATGAGATTAAGACCCGCAAGTTCAGAGAAGTTATAGATAGGTTTGGTCTTGATAAGGCACTAATCGTTGTTGATGGAGATCGTCCAGTTCTTGATAAGTCCTCAAGAAACTTAAGAAATGTGAAAATGTTAAGGGCTGAGGGTTTGAATGTATATGATCTTTTAAAATTTGATCACGTTGTTTTTCTGGAACCTGCAGTGAAGATTGTGGAAGGGGTGTTGCAGAAGTAATGGAAATTCATGATGTTATAAAAAGAGTGGTTGTGACTGAGAAAAGTACTATCCAAAAAGATGAGGAAAATAAGTACGTTTTTGAAGTGGATCGCCGGGCGAATAAGATAGAGATCGCAAGAGCTGTAGAAAAGTTGTTTAAGGTTAAGGTGGTCGATGTGCACACTATGAATTACCAGGGTAAGAAAAAAAGACTGGGAAGAATTGTAGGCGAAAGGCGATCCTGGAAAAAAGCAATAGTTACCCTTGCTCCAGGTAATCGTATAGAGATATTCGAAGGTGTTTGAGTGTTGAAGTTGTGTGAAGGGGTTTTAGCATATGGGTATTAAAGCGTATAAGCCAACGTCGCCAGGAAGGCGTTTTCAAACCTGTTCTGATTTTGAAGAGATTACAAAAAGTGAGCCGGAGAAGAGTCTGCTGAGGCCGCTTCCCAAAACAGGAGGAAGAAACAACTACGGGCGTATGACTTGTCGTCATATGGGTGGCGGTCATAAAAGGCTTTACAGGGTTATAGACTTTAAAAGGGATAAGGTGAGTATTCCGGCAAGAGTGGCCAGTATTGAGTATGACCCGAACCGGAGTTGTAGAATTGCCCTTCTCAATTACGTAGACGGGGAAAAAAGATATATAATTGCTCCTGACAAGCTTCAGGTGGGAGATGTAGTCGAAAGCGGCGAGAATGTTGATATAAAACCCGGCAATGCCTTGCCACTTAAAAACATCCCACTGGGAACTCTTATACATAATGTTGAGTTGAGACCTGGTAAAGGTGGTCAGCTTATAAGATCAGCAGGTTCGTTTGGGCAACTGCTGGCAAAAGAGGGTAGATACGCTCAGGTGCGTTTGCCATCGGGAGAGGTTCGAAAAGTGCTTCTGGAATGTCGGGCTACAATAGGTCAAGTTGGGAACGTTGAACACGAAAACGTGAGTATCGGGAAGGCCGGTAGAAGTCGATGGTTGGGTATAAGACCTAGAGTCCGCGGAGTAGCGATGAACCCGGTGGACCATCCCATGGGTGGGGGTGAGGGTAAAACTTCTGGTGGTCGACATCCTTGTACTCCATGGGGAGTTCCTACGAAGGGTTACAAGACAAGAAGGAAAAAATTGTCTGATAAGTACATTGTAAAGAGAAGGAGATAAAACGTGGCACGTTCGGTTAAAAAAGGCCCTTACGTTGATCCTAAACTTTTGGAGAAAATTCGCAAAATGGAAACGTCTGGGAGTAAAGCGGTAATTAAGACCTGGTCGAGAAGATCGACAATCGTGCCTGAAATGATAGGTTATACTTTTGCCGTGCATAATGGAAAAAAATTTATACCTGTTTTTGTGACAGAAAATATGGTTGGGCATAAGCTAGGGGAATTTGCACCTACGAGGACCTTTTATGGGCATGCGGGAGATAAAAAATCAAAGGTTCGGAAATAGATAGTTTCGGGTAAAGGGGAGTTGATAGTGATGGAAGCGAGGGCAGTTGCGCGATATGTTAGGGTTTCGCCACAAAAGGCGCGACTCGTGATAGACTTGATTAGGGGTAAGCGGGTTGAGGAGGCCCAGCGGATACTTACCTTTACCAGAAAACGGGTAGCACCGATTATAAAGAAACTGTTAAATTCTGCTGTTTCTAATGCTAAGCAGAACCCTAACATAGACAAGGATATACTGTTTGTTAAGGAGGCTTATGTTGATCAAGGTCCTACTCTTAAAAGATGGAGAGCTAGGGCTCTTGGAAGGGCAGTGGCTATTAGAAAGAGGACAAGTCACATCACAATAGTGTTGGACGAGTTGCAATAACAGCGGAGGTGAGAGGTTGGGTCAGAAGGTTCATCCCATTGGTTTTCGATTGGGTTTTATAAAACGATGGCAGTCGTTGTGGTATGCGGAACGAAATTATGCTGATTTGCTGCACGAGGATATTAGGATAAGGTCTCATCTGAAACAAAAACTCTATCATGCTGGTATTTCTAGGATTGAAATAGAGAGGGCTGCCAATAAGGCTAAGGTAAACATATATACTGCTCGTCCGGGTATCATAATTGGAAGGAAAGGTGCGGAGATTGAAAGAATAAAAAAGGAATTGGAAAGGATAAGCCAAAGCGAAATTATAATTAACATATTGGAAGTTAGAAAACCTGAAGTAGATGCACAGTTGGTGGCAGAGAACGTAGCCATGCAGTTGGAACGGCGAATCTCGTTTCGAAGGGCAATGAAGAAGTGTGTAAGCGCTGCGCTTAAATTCGGTGCTAAAGGTATAAAGATCTGTTGTTCGGGGCGACTTGGTGGTGCGGAAATCGCTCGGTCGGAGTGGTATCGGGAAGGACGCGTACCTCTTCATACTTTGAGAGCGGATATCGATTACGGATTTGCGGAAGCGAGGACAACATACGGACAAATTGGGGTTAAAGTTTGGATTTTCCACGGGGAAGTGTTGCCTTCAAGGGCTGAAGCAGTAATTAAACAGCGTTAGCGAGGAATTTAGCTATGTTGGCTCCAAAAAGGGTTAAGTATAGGAAAGTACAGCGGGGTCGAATGGGAGGAAAAGCCATTCGTGGTAGTACTATTGCCTTTGGTGAGTATGGTCTTCAGGCGTTAGAATGCGGATGGATCACATCTCAGCAGATAGAGGCGGCCCGTATTGCGATAACCCGGCACATGAAGAGGGGTGGAAAGGTGTGGATTAGAATATTTCCTCACAAGCCAATCACAAGAAAACCTGCGGAAACCCGTATGGGTAAAGGAAAGGGTTCTCCTGAGGGTTGGGTGGCTGTAGTGAGACCAGGAACCGTTCTTTATGAGGTTAAAGGGGTGCCTAAGGATGTCGCACAGGAGGCTTTACGCTTGGCGTCTCATAAACTGCCGATTAAAACTCGTTTCATGACGAGAGGTTTGTCCGATGAAGGCTGATGAGTTGAGGGAACTCGCTAACGATGAGCTCCAGCGCAAAGAACGGGAGCTCAGGGAAGAGTTATTCAGACTTCGTTTACGTAAACACACTGGTCAACTTACCTCTCCGGCCCTCATTGGCAAGATCCGTCGGGATATTGCGCGGATCAAAACGGTGTTACGGGAAAGGGGGATAAAGTAGAGCGTGGAAACAAGGGGTAAGCGAAAAACATTGCAGGGTGTGGTTGTTAGCAACAAGATGGATAAGACCATTGTGGTGAAAGTTGAACGGCTTACGAAGCACCCTGTATTTCATAAATACGTTCGACGTTATAAGAAGTATAAGGCCCATGATGAGAAAAATGAGTGTAACATTGGGGATAGGGTGCTCATTGTGGAATCGCGACCCTTAAGTAAAGAGAAACGTTGGCGACTCCGTGCTATTCTCGAAAAAGCGAAGTAAAAGTGAGGTGAGGTTCCTATGATTCAAATGCAGACTATTCTCAACGTTGCTGATAATTCTGGTGCCACGAAGGTAATGTGTATTAAGGTGCTTGGTGGGACCAGGAGAAGATATGCTCGTGTGGGAGATGTTATCGTGGTATCAGTTAAGGAGGCGCTTCCTAATTCGAAGGTAAAAAAGGGTGATGTAATGAAAGCAGTTGTGGTACGCACAGTTAAGGAAGTTCGCCGTGCTGATGGTACTTATCTCAAGTTTGACGATAATTCCGCGGTATTGATATCGAATCAATTGGATCCAATTGGTACGAGGATTTTTGGACCGGTGGCGCGGGAGCTTAGGGCCAAGCAATTTATGAAGATAGTTTCTTTAGCTCCAGAGGTGATATGAGATGCGTGTGACAAAGTTGAAGAAAGGGGATATGGTGAAGGTTCTCGCTGGTAAGGAAAAGGGTAAAACGGGAAAAATTCTAAAGGTGATACCGGAGAAGTGCCGAGTGATAGTGGAAAAGGTAAATATTGTTAAGAAGCACAAACGTCCGGATGTTCATGGAAAAGGCGGGATTTTGGAGAAGGAGGCATCTATTCACCTGTCGAATGTGGCCTACTTGTGTAGTAAGTGTAATACAGGAGTTCGTATAGGGTATAAGGTACTGGAGGACGGCAAAAAGGTTCGTATCTGTAAAAAATGTAACGAAGTTTTGGATACATAGGCTTGAGCAATGGCGAGATTAAAAGAGTATTACAGAAGAGAAGTGGTTCCAGCTCTTATAAAAAAGTTTGGTTATAAGAACCCCATGGAGGTTCCTCGTTTGGAGAAAATAGTGATCAACATGGGGTTAGGTGAGGCAATCCAAAATCCTAAGGTGCTGGACATAGCATCTCAAGAATTGGCAAGTATAACTGGGCAAAAGCCGATCATTACGAAAGCCAAAAAATCGATATCAACTTTTAAGCTTCGGAAAGGTATGTCAATTGGATGCTGTGTTACATTGAGGCGCGACAGGATGTATGAATTTTTCGACCGTCTTGTTAACTTTAGTCTGCCACGGGTTAGGGACTTCAGGGGTATTTCTCCTCGTTCCTTTGATGGGAGAGGTAGTTTCGCAATGGGAATCAGGGAGCAGATAATTTTCCCAGAAATTGACTATGATAAGGTCGACAAAATCAGGGGTATGAATATAGTGGTTGTTACTACGGCTAAAACAGACGAGGAGGCACGAGAGTTACTCCGTCTGTTGGGTATGCCTTTCAGAGGCATGTGAGCATCTCTTTTGTGAGGGGAGGCTTTAAACTGTGGCGAAAAAATCATTGATAGCAAAGGCAAAGAGAAAACCTAAGTTTTCGGTTCGAGCTTATAATAGATGTCCTTTGTGTGGAAGACCTCGGGCTTACTACAGGAAGTTTAAGATGTGTCGAATTTGTCTTAGGCAACGTGCACTAAAAGGTGAAATACCTGGGGTAATTAAGGCTAGTTGGTGATTAAGTGGGGGTTTACGTATGGCAGTTACTGATCCTATCGCGGATATGTTGACAAGAATTCGCAATGCGAATCGGGCGTTTTTTAAGAGTGTGGATGTGCAAATGTCGAGAATGAATTGTTCAATTGCTGATGCTCTGAAACGTAGTGGTTTCATTGACGGTTATGAAAAATGCCTGGACGAAAAGAAACACGAGATGCTTAGGATATATCTCAGGTACTATAATGGTAAAAAGCAGGTTATCAGTGGTCTGAAGCGCATAAGCAAACCTGGTAGAAGAATCTACGTGAGATGTGATGAGATTCCGAGGGTCATGAACGGCTTAGGCATAGCTATATTGTCTACATCCAAAGGGATTTTGACCGATGATGAGGCTAGAAAGGCACGCGTAGGTGGTGAGCTCTTATGCCAGGTTTGGTGATGGAGGAAATTTGATATGTCCAGAATTGGTAAAAAACCAATTGAGTTACCACCGGGAGTTCAAGTTACTAGACAGAATGGATGTATAAAGGTAGCGGGGCCTAAAGGTACTTTGCACTATAATATTCCCCGTGGCATAGAAGTTAGACAGGAGGATAACAAACTTGTGGTGGAATGTGTCACCTCGGACAGGAAGGGAAAGGCGCTACACGGGCTAGCTAGAACCTTGATTGCAAATATGGTTACCGGAGTGACTGTGGGTTATGAGAAGGCTTTGGAAATTTCAGGGGTGGGGTACAGAGCTGAACTGGGGCAAGGTGTGTTGAAGTTGAGCCTGGGTTATTCCCATCCTATTGAGTACCGGATCCCCGAGGGAATTAGTATTCGTATTGATAGACAGGTAAATATTGTCGTCTCGGGGATTGACAAGGAGCTGGTTGGGCGTGTAGCTGCAGAAATACGGGCTTTTAAGGAGCCTGAGCCTTACAAAGGTAAGGGTATAAAGTATGTAGGTGAAAAGATAATACGCAAGGCAGGAAAAACTGCGGGCTCGAGGTAATTTTTTAAAAAGAGGGTGTAAGGTTGGCAACGAAAAGGTTGGAAAAGGTTAGAAAGATTAGAGAAAAGAGAGAAGCGCGAGTTAGAAGTAAAATACGGGGAACTGTTTTGCGTCCAAGATTATCTGTTTTTCGGAGTGCGAAACATATTTATGTTCAGGCTATTGCGGATGATATAGGCAATACACTTGCCGCGGCTTCCACCCTCAGCAAGGAGTTGAGGGATAGGATTGTGGGTTTGAAGAAAACTGAAGCGGCGAGGGAAGTGGGACGCCTGGTAGCGGAGAAGTTATTGGCACGGGGTATTGAAAAGGTGGTTTTTGACAGAGGTCGTTTTAAGTATCACGGAAGAGTAAAGGCCTTAGCTGAGGGAGCACGACAAGGAGGGCTTAAATTTTGAGGTGTGGTTCTGACAATGGAAATAAGAGACTTTGAAGAGAGCATACTGATCGATAGGGTGATCGCCATAAAGAGGACTGCGAAGGTTGTGAAGGGAGGTCGCAGATTCCGTTTCAGTGCAGTCGTTGTGGTGGGCGATGGTAAGGGTTCGGTTGGAATTGGTTTGGGTAAAGCTCATGAGGTACCGGAGGCTATTCGCAAGGGTATGGAAAAGGCCAAGAGGAGTATGCGGAAAGTTGCGATAGTGAACCGTACAATTCCTCATGAGATAATCGGTGAATGGGGAGCTGGTAAAGTTCTTTTGAAACCTGCCTCGGAAGGCACGGGCTTGATAGCAGGTGGTGCGGTGCGGGCTGTACTTGAAGCTGCTGGGATTCAAAATGTTCTTACTAAGTGTCTTGGTTCTCATAACCCCCACAATCTGGTGAAGGCAACACTAGATGGTCTTATGAAATTGAGGGATCCCGACGAGGTTGCGATGCTGCGTGGTTTAAAGAAGACAACGAGTCTCGACTAAGGGGGGACGAGAGGGTGAGTAAAATTAGGATAACTCTTATAAGAAGTTATATTGGTAGACCGGAGAAACAGAGGAGGATTCTTCGGGGATTAGGTTTGTTACGCAGAGAGCGGTCAGTTGTCCTGCCTGATACACCTGAGATACGGGGTATGGCGGAGAAGGTTGCCCATCTTGTTAAAGTTGAAAGGGTTGAGGAATAAGGATATGGATCTTTCTTCATTGAGATGTCCCTTGGGTGCCAAAAAGAAGAAGAAACGTGTCGGTAGAGGGGATGGCTCTGGCCATGGGGGAACAGCTTGTCGTGGACATAAGGGTCAAAATGCGCGATCAGGTGGGGGTGTTTCCCCTGGATTTGAAGGTGGTCAGATGCCTCTCGTTCGGCGAGTACCTAAGAGAGGTTTTCGCAATCCGTTCCGCAAGAAGATCCTTATAGTGAATCTTGAACAGTTGAAAGATTTTGAGGCACACAGTGTAGTGGATGAAAACTCCCTGAGGGCAAAGGGAATTGTCAGTAAAAAAGGAGACGTTATAAAACTCCTTGGCCGGGGTGAAGTTAAGGTTCCGCTAAAAGTGAGATTGCAACATGTAAGCGAAGGTGCTCGTCGAAAGATAGAGTCTGCTGGCGGTACCGTGGAGTAAGGTGAGGAACATTGCTGGACGGCGTATCCAATATACCGAAGATTCCCGAACTTCAAAAACGGATATTGATGACCTTTTTGTTGTTAGTGGTGTACCGTATCGGTGCCCACATACCTACACCTGGTATAGATGCCCATGCGTTAGCAGCGTATTTTGATCAGGCACGGGGATCGCTCCTCGGGTTATTCGACATGTTTGCTGGGGGAGCACTGAGTAATCTATCAGTGTTTGCTCTGGGTATAATGCCATACATAAGTGCTTCCATTATTCTGCAGTTGCTAACCATAGCGGTTCCTTATTTGGAACAGCTGTCCAAAGAGGGAGAGCTAGGGCGGAGGA
This sequence comes from Syntrophales bacterium, assembly GCA_026417625.1. Taxonomy (NCBI): domain Bacteria; kingdom Pseudomonadati; phylum Thermodesulfobacteriota; class Syntrophia; order Syntrophales; species Syntrophales bacterium. Next base: position 179,307 of record JAOACW010000003.1, read on the forward strand.
AAATTACTCAGTACACAAGATATGGTACAGTGATTCTGAGTCTTATTCAGGGTTTCGGAATAGCTGTGGGAATGGAGAATATGGCAGGACCGACGGGTGCACCCATTGTAATCGAAGGGGGATGGAGTTTCCGCTTTATGACGATGATTACCCTCGCAGCAGGGACGGCGTTTTTAATGTGGTTAGGAGAGCAGATAACAGAGAGAGGTATAGGAAACGGAATATCTTTGATTATATTTGCTGGTATTGTGTCTAGGGCACCGGAAGCCATATTCAATACATTTAGGTTACTCTCCGCAGGAGAAATGGGTATATTCTTTATTTTGATTCTTTCTATCATGATGGTCGCTGTGGTGGGTATTATAGTATTTGTTGAGGGAGCTCAGAGGAGAATTCCGGTGCAGTATGCTAAACGTATTGTGGGACGGCGAATTTATGGTGGTCAGACTACGCATTTACCGTTGAAGATAAACACCGCGGGGGTGATACCACCTATCTTTGCCTCGTCTATAATAATGTTCCCTGCAACCATCGCTAATTTTATTCCTCATCCATGGATGAAAGGAGTAGCCGATGTTCTGGTTCCGGGGCGATTGATTTATGAAGTTCTTTATGTTATTTTTATCATTTTCTTCTGTTATTTTTACACCGCTGTTGTTTTTAACCCTGTAGATGTAGCGGATAACATGAGAAAATACGGAGGTTATGTGCCAGGGATCAGACCGGGGAGGAAAACTGCGGAATACATTGACACTGTTCTTTCGCGGTTAACATTCAGTGGAGCTATCTACGTTTCCGCTATTTGTGTTTTGCCGAGTATTCTTATAAGTTACTTTAATGTACCATTTTATTTTGGGGGTACTGCTCTTCTGATTGTTGTGGGTGTTGCATTGGATACAGCGGCACAGATAGAAACTCATCTTCTGGCTAGGCAATATGAAGGCTTTATGAAAAAAGGAAAAATTGCAAGAAGACGGTAATGGTTGCCGAGAGTAACGGGAGCTATGATTTTTCTTAGGCAGCCAGACGAAATAGAGAAAATTAGGGCTAGTAATATAATAGTGGCGGAAATCCTGCAGGAACTTAGAGGAATGGTAGTTGAGGGAATTCAGACAAGGGAACTGGATCGTATTTCTGAGGAGTTGGCGGTAAAAAAAGGGGCAAAACCAGCTTTTAAGGGATATCGTGGTTATCCATTTTCGCTGTGTGTATCTGTTAATGAAGAAGTTGTCCACGGTTTGCCTTCGTCTCGTGTGCTAACCAGTGGGGATATAGTTAGTCTTGATTTCGGAATTCTCTATCGAGGATATTATGGCGATGCTGCTATTACTGTGGGGGTGGGGACAATATCTGAAGAGGCTTCTCGCTTGATCAAAGTGACGGAGGAAGCGCTGTATATTGGTATAGAAGAGGCAAGAGTTGGAAATCGATTGGGAGATATATCTGCGGCCATCCAGGAACATGTGGAGAGTGCAGGATTTTCTGTGGTAAGGGAATTTGTAGGGCATGGGATAGGTCGTAGTATGCATGAGGATCCGCAGATACCAAACCATGGCACAAGGGGTAGGGGCATACTGCTAAAAGCGGGTATGGTATTTGCGATTGAGCCAATGGTGAATGCGGGTACGTATCATGTAAAGGTGTTGCCCGACGGTTGGACTGTGGTTACCGCCGATGGCAAACTATCGGCTCATTTTGAGCATACCATTGCCATTACAGAAAATGGACCTGTCATTTTGAGTAAATGCTGATTATTGGAAGAGTAAGTTTTTATGCCGAAAGAAGCACCTATTGAAGTAGAAGGCACGGTAATTGAGCCTTTACCGAATGCAATGTTTCGTGTTGAACTTCCCAATGGCCATAGGGTACTTGCCCACATTTCTGGGAAGATGAGAATGCATTATATTAAAATTTTGCCTGGTGATAAAGTGATCGTTGAGCTCTCGCCATATGATTTGACAAGAGGGAGAATTGTCTACAGAGAGAGTAAATAGCTGAGGAAGAGTGTTATGAAGGTCAGGGCATCTGTGAAGAAGATATGTGATAAGTGTAAGATTATAAAAAGAAAAGGGGTATTGCGGGTCATCTGTGAAAACCCAAAGCATAAACAGCGTCAGGGATAATAAGATCTTTGTTTGAACATAGGGAGGTAAAAAGTGGCCAGGATTGCGGGGGTTGATTTGCCCAAAAACAAGAGGATGGAAATAGCTCTTACGTATATTTATGGTATTGGACGTTCCAAAGCTCGGCAGATTCTCACTGAGGCTGGGGTGAGTTTTGATAAAAAAACGGATGATCTGACGGATGAAGAGATCTCTACCATAAGGGATATTATTGACAAGAAGCATAAAGTGGAGGGTGATCTGCGCAGAGAAGTGGCTATGTCTATAAAGAGGCTTATGGACATGGGATGTTACCGCGGGTTGCGTCATAGAAGAGGTCTTCCCGTAAGGGGTCAGAGAACCCATACCAACGCTAGGACGAGAAAGGGACCCAGAAGGGCGATTGGTCGTAAGAAGTAGATCGGTTAGGAGGAATGAATGGCAAAAAGGGTTAGCAGGACGGGTAAAAAGAAGGAGAGGAAAAATGTGCCGGAGGGTATTGCCCACATACAGTCCACGTTTAACAATACAATAGTTACAATTACCGATTTAAGTGGTAATGTTATAGCATGGTCATCTGCTGGTGTTCAGGGGTTCAAGGGTTCGAGGAAGGGAACCCCATTTGCAGCGCAGATGGCAGCAGAAGATGCAGTGAAAAAAGCAAAAGAACATGGTATGCGCAGTGTTCAGGTTTATATAAAAGGTCCTGGTGCCGGCAGGGAGTCAGCTCTGCGGGCTCTGCAGGCTGCAGGGTTAACAATCACGCTAATAAGGGATGTGACACCCATACCGCACGATGGTTGTCGTCCCCCTAAACGTAGACGGGTTTAACATATAACAAAACGTAAGGAGGCGATTTTTTGGCAAGTTATCGTGGTCCAGTTTGTAGGATTTGTCGTAGAGAGGGTTTAAAACTCTTCTTGAAAGGTGAGCGTTGCTATACAGACAAATGCTCATTTGAGCGACGGGATTATGTTCCCGGTGATCATGGGCACGTAAGAAGGAAATTGTCTGATTACGGAGTCCAGCTCAGGGAAAAGCAAAAGCTGAAGAGAATTTACGGTTTGCAGGAAAGGCAATTCCGGAGATATTTTGAGGAAGCTGATCGCCAGAAAGGTATAACGGGAACGAATCTTTTACTCCTTTTGGAGCGTAGGCTCGACAACATAGTGTTTCGTTTGGGTTTTGCCACTTCCAGGAGGGAGGCACGACAGTTGGTGAGACATAACCATTTCCTGGTCAATGGCAAGAAGGTTAATATTCCATCATACCTAATTAAGGTGGGTGATGAAATACAGGTACGTGAGCGGAGCAGGTCTATCGCCAGAATTAGTGAAGCTATGGAGGCAGTTGAACGAAGAGGTATTCCTCATTGGTTGGAGTTGGACAGAGATAATTTCCGGGGGTATGTTAGATCGTTGCCCACTCGTGAAGATTTGACAATGCCCGTTAAGGAGCAGCTTGTCGTAGAGTTCTATTCAAAGTAAATTTTTAGCAAATCAGAGGAAAATTAGAATATGCAGAGAAATTGGCGTAGTTTGATACGACCTAAACGCATAGAAATTAATGAGAGCACACGCACACGGTTTTACGGGGAATTTGTTTGTCAGCCCCTGGAGCGAGGAATGGGTATAACGCTGGGAAATGCTCTAAGAAGAATACTCCTCTCCTCCATACCTGGTGCTGCTATAGTATCAGTTCGTTTTGATGGGGCGCTTCATGAATTTACTTATTTGCCAGGCGTTAAAGAAGACATAACCGACATAATCCTTAACCTTAAGGGTGTGCGTATAAAACTACATCAGGGTGGACCGAGGACGTTGAGGCTGGATGTGGCCCGCGAAGGAGAGGTGAAGGCGGGGGATATTATTGCTGATCCTACGGTGGAGATCTTAAATCCCGATCACCACATTGCGACTCTTTCCGCTCATGGAGTGCTTAGGGCGGAGATGCAGGTTCGCATGGAGAGGGGATATGTGCCGGCAAAGCGGGAAAGGGACCCTGACCAGCCAGAAGGTACTATAAATATAGATGCCCTTTTTTCGCCCATCAAGAAGGTTAATTATACGGTTACATATGCCCGTGTAGGCCAGATAACTGATTACGACCGCCTCGTCCTTGAGGTGTGGACCGATGGGAGTATTAAGCCGGAGGAGGCTGTATCGTATGCTGCGAAAATATTGAAGGATCAACTGGAGATATTTGTAAACTTTACTCATGTTGATGTTGGGGAGGAGGCAGAAGAGGAGGTCAAACCCAAAGTGGATACAATTAGTGCGTTAAATGAGATACTGTTGAGACATGTTGATGATCTAGAGTTATCGGTGAGGTCTGCGAATTGCCTGAAGAATGCAGGCATCAATCTCATAGGTGAGTTGGTCCAAAAAACAGAGGCGGATATGTTGAAGACGAAGAATTTTGGGCGCAAATCTCTTAATGAAATCAAAGAGGTTCTTGCAGAACAAGGACTCAGTTTAGGTATGAAACTTGACTTCCCTCCCTGGAACACGAAATCTCAAGGGGAAGGGTGAAAATAATGAGATCTACTTGAACGTTTTGGAAGAGAGGTATTTTTTATGCGACACTTAAAGGCGACATGCAAGCTGGGGAGAACGACGAGTCATAGAATAGCGATGTTCCGTAATATGGTAACATCTCTGTTAATGACGGAACGGATAAAGACAACAGATGCGAAGGCTAAAGAATTGCGCCGGATTGCAGATCGTATGGTTACTCTAGGTAAGCGGGGAGATCTTCACGCGAGGAGGATTGCACTGTCATACGTGCGTAATAAAAGAGCTGTGAAGAAACTTTTTGAAGAACTGGCAGTGAGGTATAAGGATCGGGCTGGTGGTTATACCCGCGTTGTGAAGCTTGGATACCGTCGGGGGGACAACGCTCCAATATCAATTGTGGAATTCATTCAGGAAGGTGCCGAGAAGAAGATTAAGAAAAAGACCCCCGTGACTAAATAGAGAAAATTTTTTCAGAGGGAGGCCGACGTTTTAAGTCGGCCTTTTTTTATTCTTGAGTTTTTCCGGAAAAGAGAGTAAATTCGCGTTGAAAGTGTAACTCCAATGAGGAGGTTGGATTATGGCTGAACAGAAGGTAGGTGAGGTTGTAAAGTTTTTTGCAAAACCAAGTGTTGCAGCTGTCAAGATCACAGAGGGTGAACTAAGTCTCGGGGATACAATAAAAATAACAGGACATACAACGGATTTCACACTGAAGATCGAGTCGATGGAAATAAACAACGCTAAAGTGGAAAAGGCAGTAGTGGGAGATTATGTGGGAATAAAGGTGTCAGATCGAGTCCGTCCCGGGGATGAAGTATTCAAAGTAATTCCGGATTAATCTGTAAGAGTTGATGGTTGATTTTGGCCATGGATCCAGCAGTGATAGGGCCCATGGCTTTTTTGTGTTAAGAGAAATGGATTACAGGGGAGCGCTTGCTTATCTGGATCGTCTTGAGAGGAAAGGTATTCATCTAGGTCTCTCCGAGTTGATGCAAGTATTGGCAAGGCTGGGAAATCCTCAGGAGGGTTTTCCCTCCGTTTTAATTGGTGGTACAAATGGCAAGGGGTCCATCGCCTCGCTAATGACTTCAGTTTTACGGCAGGAAGGATATCAAGTGGGGTTGTATACATCCCCTCATCTGGAAGATATTCGGGAACGTATAAAGATCAACGGTGAGGATATCTCTCAGGATGATTTTACGGCATGCGTTGAGCTTGTTTGTGACGCTGACTCAGAGAGAAGTCTGAGTTACTTTGAATTTCTCACCGCCTGTGCTTTTGTTCATTTTTTCCATGAAAAGGTGGACATTGCCGTCGTTGAGGTAGGAATGGGAGGGCGTTTTGATGCCACCAATGTGTTGAATCCATTGGTCTCAGTTATATCGAATGTATTTTCTGAACACCGTGAATTTCTAGGTCGAACCATTGCTCAGATAGCGAGAGAGAAGGCGGGTATAATCAAACAAGGGGGTGTTTGTGTAACATCTACTAATCAGAGACAGGTGGTGGAAATTTTCGAAAGGATTTGCAGAGAAAAGGATTCATCTTTTTTTCGTGTGGGTCGTGACTTTAAGTATCGGTGCTTTAAAGATGGTTCATTTCATTATTGGGGTTTACATAGAAGCTTCAAAAATTTGTACTGTTCCCTAACTGGGGATCATCAGGTGAGAAATGCCGTTACCGCTTTAGGAGCCTTGGAGATTCTTGCTGAGCGTGAGGGGTTTGTGCTTAGCGAACGGGGAATACGGGAAGGTTTGATTGGGACTTTTTGGCCGGGCAGACTGGAATCATTCCAGACTGATCTATCCTTCATTCTCGATGGAGCACATAATCCTGCAGGTATCCGTGCACTCTGTCGTTATTTAAAAAAAGCTTATCCGGAAAAGAATATAGTCATGGTGTTTGGAGTGCTTTCCGATAAAGACTACAAGGCAATGCTTAGGTCTATTAGGACTGTGACAAAAAGTATAGTGCTTACGAAACCGGAAGTTGAAAGGGCCCGGGATCCTGAGGAGATGGTATCGACGGCTCGTTTGCTTTTTCCCATGGTTCAATTAACACGCACCCCTGAGGAGGCCCTCAATGTCGTGAGAGAAGTTGCTGCGCCTGAAGACATAGTTGTCGTAACTGGGTCTCTTTATCTTGTAGGAAAGATGCGTGGCATACTTAGAGAAACATGAAGAGATATTTTTTGCAAATGTTCTTCTTAGTTTTTCTGTTTTTTCCCGGAAATATCCTCTCCGCTGAGAAGGGTGAAGTAAGGGGTCGTGTTGTTGATCCTTCAGGTAAAGGACTCGCTGGTGTGGAGTTGTTACTTGTTGAGGATCAACCTCTCACAAGCGAGACAGATTCAGAGGGGTTTTTCACCATTCATGTATTTCGGGAAGGCACGTTTAATCTGCTGATTAATAAAGTAGGATACTTTCCTCTTTTTAGGGAAGTTCGTCCTACACCCGAAGGAGAGTTACCTCTTTATGTGCTTTCTCCCCTTCCCATGGAACCTGTTGAGGTAGGAAAAGGGGATAGAGTACCGGTTATGGTTGAGGCTCTTGTTCTTATGTCCGAGCAGGATTCAGATACATATTATGGAGAGGGGCAGGTTAAGGTCATCTATGAGGATGCTGTGTTAACAGCGGATAAGGCAAAGCTTAATTTACAAACAAACAGAGGGGAAGCATCGGGAAATGTTGTTTTTAAAAGTGGTGGTGATTTCCTCGAGGGTGAAAGTCTTGTGTGGAATATCAAAGAGAAAACAGGGGTGGTGGAAAATGGAAAGGTGTTTGTGTTGCGTACCCATGTCTATGTTCGGGGAGATAGGATTGAAAAACTCTCAGGGGATACGTATCATGTGATTAATCCTAAACTGACTACTTGCGACGGGGAAAAACCTGATTGGAAGGTGAAAGGTGATGAATTGAAGGTAACCCTTGAGGGATACGGTATATTGAAGAAAGGGGTTTTCTGTGCGGCGGATATTCCCATTTTGTACAGTCCATATTTAGTGTTCCCGGTTAAAACTAAAAGACAGTCAGGGTTTCTCTTACCGCGTTTTTCTTACTCCCGTGATAAACTGGGGTTTGACGTTACTGTCCCATATTTTTTCGCAATATCGGAGGATAAAGATGCTACACTCTATCCCCGGTATATGAGTCAACGGGGATTTCAAACCGGGCTTGAGTTCAGATATGCCCCTTCCGAAACAGTTAAAGGGGTGATCTATGGAGATTTTTTGAACGATAGAAAGAAGGTGAAGGAGGAGGTAGGAGATATTTCAAGGAATTGGCAAGATCCTCATAGGCGTTGGTCCTTTTATTTTCATCACGAGCAGCAGTTTGACCCTTCCCTCGGGTTGAGAGTAGATGTCGTGCGAGTTTCCGACCCGTTCTATTTCCGTGATTTCTCGTCGTACAACTACTTTTTGGAGAATTACTCGAAAGATAAACAGCAACCCTTCAAAAACATATCCTTTCTAGCTGACGAGACTTTGCGGTTAATCGATTCTACAGTGCGACTTGTTAAGGTAAATCCGTTTGTAAATTCAACGATATTGATTAAACGAACGGAAAATCTCATGGCGAATTCCAATGAGAATACTTTACAACGCTATCCTGAGGTAAAGATAACAGCGTCGAAAACCCCTCTTTTTTCTTCGTTTTTATTCGGTGAGGGCACAGTAACGTATGATTATTTTTACAGACAAAAGGGGCAGAAGGGACACTATCTGGATGTCAATCCTACGATTTCTCTACCTTTTGATGTGGGAGATATTGGCAGTGCAATAGCGTATGCGGGTTTCAGAGCTTCGTTATGGAGTAGGGATGACTCGGATAAGTCGGAAAATTCAAGGAGTGGTGAGAGGGAGGTGTATTCCACTGGTATTTCTATTTACAGAGACATGTGCAGGGTATTCGATATTGATGGCAAGGAGATTAAGAAACTTTTTCATGTTATAAGACCAGAGTTGACCTATGAGTACACCCAGCATTTTCATCAACGCACTTCTCTTCCCGATTATGTTGAGCGTGTTCAGAATACGAACTTAATAAAATACGGGATATCAAACACATTGAATGCAAAGATAATCGATGGAAAAGATCGGTTCCGATATGATGAGATTTTTCGACTGAAAATAACGCAGACGTACGATGTTAAAGAGGCGCAACGGGATAACGGAGAAGAGAAGCCTAAACGGCCTTTTGGAGAGATAGTAATGGAAATGGATGCCCATCCTTTTAAATACGTTTCTTTCTCTGCAAGGAACAATTTTAATGTTTATGAAAAAAACTTATCTCAAGCGAATTACGATGCTTCGGTTCAGGATAACAGAGGAGATCTTGTAAAAATCTCCTACCGGTACACGAAAGACAAGGTTGAGCAAACCAACCTTTCTGTTAAGGCGGTTATGACAAAAGAACTTAACTTCAACTTCTCCGCAAGATGGGACCATCTAAACGACCGCTCTGTGGAGAAGATTTACGGGATTATGTATTCCAGGCAGTGTTGGTCATTGGGTATAGATGTGGCGGATCGCCACAACGATAGGGCCTTTTCTCTGAAATTTTCAATCTTTGGACTGTAATGGGTACAGGGTTTGATGCCTAAATGATTCTTTATTTCTGTTCTATTGAGAAGTTGAACTTCGTAAGTTCTCTAGTAATTTCAATTGCTTTGGCAGTATTCATCGCTGAAATAACGGCGCCTGCTTTGTCTCTCTTCATGTTCATTGCAATACCTGCCGCTGTTTTAGTGTCGAGTTTTTCTAGAATTGCGGCGGCTTTTACTGGTGATGCTGATTCGTATATTTTGGCAAGTTGCTTGTACCGTTTAGTTTCCTCTTCTTTTTCAACCTCTAATTTTTGTTCAATGCGTTTTTCTAAATTCATAAGCTGGTCAATTTTCCCCTCAATTTCCCTTTTTAAGGCCAAAAGTGCTTGTTCTTGAGCTCTAAGGTTAGCTTCCCTATCTTCAACCTCTTTTAATTTCTTCTCAAGAACGTTGTAAAGTTCCCGTTCCTTCGTGATATTGATGTCTAGCAGGTCTTTAGGTTGTTCCGCAGAGAAACCTTTATGCTCCGTAGATTTCAAGCCCTTGGACTCGTTCATTGAAGAGAGTGTTTTGCCAAATAGATGTCCCCCGATGGCTACTTTGAGGATTAAAAGGGTGATTAAAGCTATCTGAATGATTAAAAGACGCTTATTCATGCTCATTTTTTGTAAATCTTAGAATAGCTGATTCGTCAAAGAAGTTTTTTTCTTTTGTCTCATGGTGTTGTTTGAATTCCTTAAAATGTTTTTCTTTAAGTTTCTCCAGCATCTTTCGTTCTTTCATTACAGAAAGTAGATCCTTGCGTTTTTTTTCAGCGAGTGCTTTCATCTCCTCAATTTGTCTTTCTTTCTCTCTTATCTCTCTGCTTAATTGTCTTATAAATTTGTAACTGATAGCAATTTCGTCCGTTGTAATCGGACAACTCTGGAGTTTGCGTAGTTTGTCAATCATCCCCTTTTTCTCCTCTTTCATCTCATTCAGGGTATACTGTGCTTTCTGTATTTCCTGGAGGTAGCTGTGGTACTCCATAAGAACCTTTTCTTCTTTCGCTTTTTTCGCGTTTAGAACTGACTGCAATTTAAATACAAACATTGAAACTATTCTTCAAAAATTTCGAAAAGATTTTTCTTTGTTGTTTCAAAATCAATTTTTTCATCGATGTCCTGTCTGAGGAAGTCGTTAACCTTATCTATCATTGCGATTGCGTAGTCTATTTCGGGATTTGAACCTTTTACGTAAGCTCCAATGTTTATAAGGTCCTCTGCTTTTCTGTAAGTGGCAAGGATATTTTGAAGTTTCGTCGCTTTTTTCATGTGTTCTTCATCCACTATGTCTATCATTACTCGACTTACACTCTGGAGGACATCAATAGCGGGATAGTGCCCTCTGTTAGCCAGTTCTCTGCTCAGGACAACATGTCCGTCTAGAATTGATCTGGTAGCATCGGATATGGGTTCGTTGAAGTCATCTCCCTCAACGAGGATAGTGTAAAGACCTGTAATGCTGCCTTTGCCCTCAATCCTCCCTGTTCTCTCCAGAAGCTTTGGAAGTAGACTGAAGACCGAGGGTGTATATCCCTTTGTAGTGGGTGGTTCACCCACGGAAAGACCTACCTCCCTTTGGGCCATAGCGAATCGGGTTAGGGAGTCTACCATTAGAAGAACATCTTTCCCCAAATCTCGGAAGTATTCAGAGATGGTCGTTGCCACGTATGCAGCCCTCATTCTTATCAGTGGGTGACGATCCGAAGTTGCAACAACTACAATAGATCGTTTGAGACCTTCCTTACCAAGATTTTTCTCGAGGAATTCTCTGACCTCTCTACCCCGCTCTCCGATTAGTCCGATTACGTTTACATCCGCCTGCGAATTTCTAGCCATCATTCCCAAAAGGACGCTTTTCCCTACGCCGGTTCCTGCGAAGATTCCCATACGTTGTCCTTTTCCACATGTAAGCACTCCATTTATAGAACGTATACCCAGGTCAATTGGCTCGGTTATCCTGGCCCTTTTCAGAGGGTTTATAGGGTCAGCGTATATTGGGTATTCTTTCTCAGCGGATATTGTTCCTTTTTCATCAAGTGGGTGCCCAAGACCATCTATAATTCTCCCCAATAGTTGGGGTCCTACGCCGATACTGGCTTTTTTTCCTAGAGAGACAATGCGGCACCCCGGACCGAGCCCCTGAATGGAGTCCAGAGGCATGAGTAAAACTCTGCCGTTTTTGAATCCTACCACCTCTGCCATGATCGGATTTACGCTATCCGTCGGGTAAATAGCGCATAATTCTCCCAGTGATGCCACCGGTCCATGTCCTTCCACGACAAGTCCGACTATTTCACTTATTTTACCGTAGACCTGAATGAACCTCTTTTCTCTGATTAACGTGGAGTACTTTGCTAAATCGATCATAATTTCTTACTATTTCAATTACTCTTTTAGGCTTTGTAGCGTGTTTTTCATGGCTTGTAACTGCTGTTCAATTCTGGCATCTATTTCCCCGGATTTTGTCACTATGAGTGCGCCTCCGCGGCCAACGGAGATGTCTTCCTTAAATACGGGGTTTCTAAGGCCATCGAACTGGCTGAAGAATTCGTTCTTTATTTCCATAAGGAAACGATAATCTTCTGGGTGCAGATGTATGATTAGATTATCCCGTTCAAGTGTCGTATTTATAGCTGCCTTCAGCGTGTGGCAAATTGTCTCTCTTTGCGTTTCGATTTCGTGATGGATGATCTTTTCCGCCATTGTGAGGGATAGATCCACGATGTCTGCTTCTGTTTGTTTGATTAGGTTATGTCTCAACATCGAAAGTTCTTTTACAATGGATGCCAGCTCGTCGATTTTTCTTTTCAGCTGTTGCTGGTATCTTTCTTCCGTTTCCCTTTTGCCTTTTTCGTAGCCCAGTTCAAAGGCTCTTCTTTCTCTGAGGGGTATCTCTTCCTCGTAAATCTTGTTTATCCTCTCCTCCCATTCTTTTTGGAGAGTGCTCTTTTTCCTTGACCCATGAGGAGTTTCATCAGTACAAGTTTCCCCATCCTTTGATTGCAGATCTATAATTTTAACTGTATGGCTTTTAATGATTCTCGTTTTATACAAACTCATCCTCTCCCGCACCCCGGGCAATCACAACACGGCCTTCTTCTTCGAGTTTCCTCGCCGTTTCCACGATTGTTTTCTGTGCCGCCTCTACCTCCGAAACACGGATTGGAGGCATCATCTCCAGCTCCTCTTTGAGCATTTCGGCAGCTCTCTTAGACATATTTTTGTAAAATTTTTGTCTCCCCGATTCGTCTACGAGCTTCAATGCTTTTGCAAGTACTTCTGAAGATATTTCTTTTAGAATTTCCTGGATGCTTCTGTCGTCCAGTTTAAGGATATCGTCGAATGTAAACATGAGACTTCTTATTGAGCTTGCAAGTTCTGGATCGGTTTCTTCAAGGGTGTTTATTATACTGTTTTCAGTGTTGCGGGAGAGACGGTTGAGTATTTCCGCCGTCACTTTGATTCCTCCAACTTGCTGCTCTGATATGGATGCCACAAGGAGTTCTTTTTCTAAAGTTTGGGCTATCTCTTCTATGATCTCATGAGGAACGGTCTTCAGGTTAGCAATCCTCCTTATGATTTCACACTGCATCTCTAACGAGAAGTTATCCAGGATCTGTGCTGCCTGTTCAGGTTTCAAATGTGAAACAATGAGAGCAATGGTTTGAGGATGCTCGTTCTTTGTAAATTCCATAAGTACCTGTGGATTTATGTCTCTGAGCTTCTCAACGATGGGATTTTCGGTGTTTTTTGCTTTGTCTACCTCAGCCAGTATAGGTAGGGCATCTTTCTCCCCTAGGGCTTTTACGACAATTTTTTTTGCTGCATCTTCAGTAACGGCAATTGTGCCTCCTGTCTCTTTCGCCAGTTGGAGAAATTCCCTGGCTACACTTTTTATCACCTCTGCGGGGATGATTGATATGCGATTCATGTACTTTCCTAAACGGCGAATCTCTTGGGGACGAAGATTTTTCATCACCTCCGCTGCCAGATCTTCTCCAAGGGCAAGTAACATTATTGCGGCCTTTTCCTCGTTTGTCATCGCACCCAGTTCCTCAGAATTTCAGCAAATTTTTTTGCATCGGTGCTTGCCAAATGTCGGATGATTTCTGTTTCAGTTTTCCCAGAGAGATCTTCTACTGCAATTTGAAGTGGTGCTTCTCTACCTTCTAAGATTTTTTGAGAAGGTTGACTGAAGCTTGTCGGAACAGGCTCAACCTTCTCCGTTAACACTTTGACGAGAGGTCGAATAGCTAGGAAGAGGACACTGACAAAAGCAACTAGTAGTATGACATATTTTACCACTGACATTGCAGGGTTTAATATAGAATACCAGTCAAAACCCGAGGGTGAACTGTCGACCTCTACTTTACTTAACGGCAAACATGAAACAACTACCTGATCACCACGATTTGCATCAAACCCTGCAGATTTTCTGACCAATTCCTCAAGAACCTCGATTTCTTTCTTTGATCTTTCCTGGAAGGTTTCTTTCCCCTTTTCATCCTTTACGTATGTCCCATCTACGACTACTGCGATAGAAAGTTTCTTTATATCGCCAACGGGCAGAATGGTTTTCTGCGACACTCTATTGATCTCGTAATTTATGGTCTCTTCTGCCCGCTGTTGTTCCTGACTCCCTGATGCAGATCTGGCTGCGCCTGTGGTATTTTTGCTTTCGTGTTTTTGTATGCTTCTCACTACGGCAGATTCTGGGTCAAATAGTTCTTCTGTTTTTTCTGTAACCCGAAAGTCGAGATCTGCGGCTACTCTCACTATTGCCTTTCCCTTTCCTACCACTTTTTCCAGCATACTTTGTATTTGGTTGGCAATTTCTCTTTCGAGATTTTTCTGGTACTCTACCTGTGTAGCCGATAATCTTGAGAGGCGATTGTCTGCGGGATTTCTGGAGAGGATGTTACCCCTACTGTCGATGACGATTACATCTTCTGGGGTCATGCCTTCCACGCTTTTAGCTACAAGATTAACTATGCCGTCGACCTGGTCGGGACGCAAGCTTCGACCAGGTTTCAATTTAAGTGTGACTGAAGCTGACGGTCTTTTCTGCTGGTCAACGAATAAGGATTCCTTTGGTATGGCTATGTGAACCCTGCTTTGTTGGACACCTTCAATACTGTTTATGGTTCTGGATAGTTCTCCCTGTAATGCTCGCCGGTAGTTCACCTGTTGTTCGAATTCCGTTGCTCCGAATGTCTTGTTGTCAAATAGTTCAAAACCAACAGTCCCTCCCCGTAGCGCCCCTGATGAAGCCAGCTCGATCCTCAATTCCGGGACTCTACTGGACGGTGCGTATATGGTATCCCCTGAGGGTGATAAGCGGTACGGAGTTTTTTTCTCCTGAAGTTTCGCCACGACCGATGCGGCATCTTCACTGGAAAGACCGGAGAACAATACCTGATACTCAACCCTGTTCACCATGTAGACGAATATAAGTAGAAGTAGAAGTGTCCCTATGCCGGAGGCGATTATTATCATTTTCCTGCTTTTGGACAGTGTGTTAAAGTTACCGCGAAGTTGGTTTATAATTTTTAGTGCATTCATAACGTTTGCGCGTTATATTGTCATTCTCATTATTTCTTGATAGGCTTCTATAAGCTTGTTTCTTATCTGCAACATGGCGCGAAGAGAAATGTCAGCTTTTTCTAGCGCGATGATTGTTTCGTGTAAGCTTCCTTCGTTTCTCAATTGTAGTGCTACAATCGCTTCTTCTGCTTTAGTCTGCGCATTGCTGACCTCGTTTATTGCACCGATCAACGCCTCTTTGAAGGATAAATTTTTAGGGTCCTTTTTTAGTCCTTCGGTTGATTTGCTCACCGGGGATGTGTGGTATAGGTTCGGCTCAATTTTCATTGCTTTATACCTCCATATCTGAAAGCACCGACATCATTTACCTATGTCTAGGGACTTAAGAAGCATATTTTTGGTGGCGTCAAAAGCCGTAACACTTGCTTCAAAAGACCTGCTCGCCGCGATCATTTCAGCCATCTCTTGAATCACGTTTATATTTGGTAGTTTGACCATTCCTTGACTATCCGCGTCAGGGTGTTGGGGGTCGTAAATGGTTTTGAAACTGTTCGTTGAATCTTCAAGGATTTCCACTTTCACAGTTTTTAGTGTTTCTTTGAAGTTCTTCTTATCCGTTGTTTGCACCTCCGTAGATGAGAAGACAGGGATCTTTCTCCTGTATGGTTCGCCACTTGGGGTTTTTGTGGTGTTGATGTTGGCTAAGTTGCTAGTAACTACATCGAGCCTCACTCTCTGAGCGGTCATGGCATCGGCACAAATCTTGAAAGTTGAGTTGATATCCATTTTCATTTGACCTCCTTGAGAACATTATTAAGCTGGCGGAATTTTCTCGCCAGCATTTCTATGGTGGCGTTGTATATAAGTTGGTTCTCCGCAAGATTGGCCATGTGAGTGTCCAAAGTTACGTTTTCTAGGGTTATTACTTCGTAATCTATAAGGGGATCGTAAGTACTTTTTTCACTTGCGATGTGCCGGGGATGCGTCACACGAACGTCCAGTCTGGTAGGAGTCCCGACACCATCGTTTTTTTTAAGTCTCAGATCAGAAGAAATCCAGTCAGGGACATCGAGATTTGCTATGTTGCTCACGATAATCTCATGTTTTTTTGCCCTGTAGTTTAGCATTGTTTCTAAGATGCTAATCGTCCTGTTGAATAACCGGATCATTTTTGTACCCCTAATATAAATCCTGCAATCATCGTTCCAGGTTCAGATATTTTTTAGGTTGTATTCGTGAATTTTGTTACGCATAGTTCTAACGCTAATTCCGAGTAGTTGAGCTGCTTTCGTTCTGTTTCCACCAACTTTTTGCAGGGTTTCGAGGATCATTATCCTTTCCATATCGCGAAGGGTTAGGTTTTCTATCCTGGATGTTAAGGATTTGCCTAAGTCAATTTCTAGGTCATTACTACCGACGATGGGTTGGCGATCTTCAGAAATGCCCAGGTGTTCCACACTGATGAGTCTACCTTCACAGATCAAGACAGCCCTTTCAATGGTGTTTTCCAATTCACGAATGTTACCTGGCCAGTTGTATTCGTGCAGTTTTTTTTGGGCTTCTGGTGTAAGAGTGAGATGTTCTTTCCCCATAGCGCTCGAAAATTTCTTTATGAAGTGATTCGCGAGTAACAGTATATCCTTTCGTCTTTCTCTCAGAGGAGGAATATAAACAGGTATAACATTCAGTCTGTAGTAAAGATCTTCACGGAATTTACGGGCTTCTATCGCTGCTTTTAAATCTGTATTCGTGGTTGCTATTATTCTTACATCAACGGGAATTGGTTTCGTTCCTCCAATACGATCAATTTCACCCTCTTGGAGCACTCGAAGGAGTTTTGCCTGGAGTTGCACATCCATTTCACTGACTTCATCTAGGAGAAGAGTTCCCCCGTTTGCCAGTTCGAATTTGCCTATTTTTCTCTGTATTGCGCCTGTGAAGGCTCCTTTTTCATATCCAAACATCTCACTTTCAAGAAGATTGTGGGGTATTGCAGCACAATTAACTGCCACAAAAGGTTTCCCCCACCTGGTGGAGTGCATATAGATGTAGCGGGCAATGAGCTCTTTTCCTGTGCCACTTTCTCCTTGTATAAGGACACTGGAGTTGCTCTTCGCCACTCTTTTAAGCATGGCTAGGAGTTTTAGCATGTATGGGTCTTCAGTGATTATTTCTTTGACGAACCGACCTTTGGATGTTTCTCCAGTCGAATGTTTTTTTGTCATCTGATGGGCCATTACGTTTTTTACGGTGAATTCTAACTCTTCAATGTTGAAAGGTTTTGTTAGATAATCAGCGGCGCCTTCCTTAATGGCTTCCACGGCGCTTTTGACCGTTCCGTAAGCTGTGATGAGTATCACTGGGGTTTCCGGTGAAATTTGTTTTATGTGCTTCAGTACATCCATGCCGTTCATGCGGGGCATGCGCACATCGGAGATCACAACTGAAAAAGAGTCTTTACTGAAGATCCTCACAGCTTCTTCCCCATCCTTTGCAGTCTCAACCTCATAACCCGAACTCGTAAGTGCATCGGCAAGGGCGAATCTCATAGTATCCTCATCATCGACGATAAGAATTTTTCCTTTTATTCGATTTGTCCCTCTAGTCATTCTTGCTCTGATCCTCCTGTTGCAGGGAATGAAATGCTGAAACGAATGGAGTTATCATTATCTGCTTCGAAATTTATTATTCCGTTGTGGATATCAACTATTGTGTAAAGGATTGTAAAGGCGAGACCTGAATTTTTTCCGTGTTCGTAGATGAAATATTCAAATGGAGAGACCCGTTCCTGAAGGGCACTGTTTCCTCTTTCTACAAGGTTCAATACCACATGGGATACAGTTTTTGATGAATAATTTGTTTGCGCTTTTTTGACCTCTGTTGATACAAATAGATGTTCCTCTTCTGTAAGGTAACGAATGGCTGTATATATGATGGTAATCAAGAGGAATCTCAGCATCTCTCTGTTGCCTAGAATGGGAGGCACATTACTTGTGTAATTAAGCACCAGGTAGGGTTTACCCTGATCAGTAAAGAGTAAATTATCGCCAGTGATTTCTTTAAGGAGATCGTTAAGATTTAGGGGTTCAAAGGGTATCTGCAGCAGTTTACTCGTTCGGACAAGACCCATGAGGCTCTGATTGATGGACTTAACTGCTGAAAGAATCTGTTCAACCCTTCTTCTATTTATGTCTTTCTTCTGTTCTCTAAGTAGGAGAGAAGCGAGCAATTCTATGCTTCCCAAAGGATTCCTGATTTGGTGAACAATTTCATTGCTTACATGATGGATTAATCTTATCGATTCTTCGGAAAGCTTTCCCTTTATGTTTTCGGTGATAAACCCGTATCCTCTATGGTTTGTCATCTCTATTTCCTGTAAAGGTCAGGATGTTTTTTCATTCGGTGCATCGTCACTAATGTATAATCGGCCAGCTTAATCCAAAAGGTCTGAGGGGTACCCTCTTTAATCTTTTCTGTAATCTCTGCGACTTTTTTTTGATCGTTTTCTTTCATGAATATGCGAGCAAGAGCATAAAGAAGCCATCTTTTCGACTCTTCATCTGCGCTGTTTATGGCTTTGCTTATTTCGTCCGGATCGGGGGTGGTTTTATTTTCCAAGCTTGCCACCACAGGAATCAGAGGAGACACCTTTTCGCTTTTGCTCAACCGGGAGTAGATATCTTCAACCTCACGGATGACGTTTCTGTTTGTGCTTGTGTATTTAATGAAATCGAGTATTTTTTTGGATTCACCGTGAAGTGCAAGCTTCTCCAAACTCTGTGCGACTTTTAATAGAGTTTGAGGATTCTCGGGACCGAATACCCCGCGGGATGCTGACATATAGTAAATGTAAAGGACCGCTAAAGTGTCTCCCTCTGCGTAGAATCTATCGATGAGACTTGTGCTGAGTCCAGCCGCTTTGATAAGGGTATCAGTCCTGATGCTTCCCTCAGGTTTTTTGTCTAAAAGTAACAGGCATGTTTTTAGAGATTCTATCTCGTATCCCATTTTTCTTAAACCATCCGCTTTTTCGAGTAGAAGCAGGTCCTCTTTTTCCTTCGGTGGTTTCGGCGTAGTGTTTAAAAGAAGGTCGTAGGAATGAATGGGATCGTAAAAATACTGTGCAGCGGCTAGGTGATATGGGATTTTCTGATCTCTCTCCCTTATTCCTATAAGTGCCGCAGTGTGAATGCTCTCCCATGCCTCTTCACTTTGGGGAAAACGTTCGAGAATGAGTGAAAGGATATGTAGAGCAGCCTTTGTCTTGTTAATGGACAGCAGGGACCGAGCCGATATGAGTAGGGCTTTAGAAGTCAGAGGATCGTTAGGATGTAAAGATGCAAATGCCATGAGGAGACGGAGCGCTACCCGGTGATTATTACACATATGGGCTGATACTCCTGCTTGAAAAAGGTGCTCTTTTGAGACATCTATGAACGGTGGCCATTTGTTGGCGATTGTTTCGTATGCCTCGTGGGCATGTTGGTACTTGTTCAGTTTGAAGTAAGATGCTGCAAGCCCTAACCAGGCGGTTTTCTCTTCGTTTGATTTTTGATGGGTATTTATAAAGTTTCGGTACGCTTCCACAGCTTTTTCATAACGTCCAACACGGTAAAAATCATGGGCTATATGAATAAGGGCGTTTATTTTTAAAGGAGAGGAGCTGTATCCGTTTATGAGTTTTTCCCACGAAGCTATGGCTTCGTGAAAGAAGTTTAGGCCCTCATAGCTGATTGCAAGATTGTGGTAGATTGCATCGTTTCCTTCTTGGGGATCAGGATACTCCTTAAGTAACTGCTTATAGATTTGAACAGCCTGAAATAAATGGTGGTGAGATACCCTTTTGCCGAGTTCGAAGTGAGTATCTGCTAGTTTTTTCAATGCCTCTTTTCTTTCCATACCTTGGAGTTTGGATGGATCTGTGAGACTTTTAAGCTTTAAAAGGTTATCTTCTTGGTCGTTATCCGCAGAACTTGCGCTTACCATTCCAAAGGATATCCCCTGAACGTCTGTTGACGTTTCCTTATCTTTAGACCCCAATTTTTCTGTTGAATAGCCAATTATTTGACTATCGCTATCTGAAGACGCTGGTACTTTGACGTAATGTGATCTTGTGTTCATGAGAGGGGTTATACTGTCGTTTTCAGTTGTAGTAGTGCCGTCCGTGATTTTGGGTAAATAGAGAATCACGACTAGCAATGTGGAAAAAACCATTAAAAAGACATTTTTTTTCATCATTGTGACCGAACTATCAAATTGCAATTCCCGTACCACGTAAGTGGATAGCGGTTGGAGGTGGCACTGCATTTGCAGGATTGTCGAAGCATGAAAGGAGGCTGCAGACAGATGGAATCATCTATCAATAATAATAGAGAGTATTCCCGAGTTTATGCCTATATACCACTTAAGTATCGCGTTGTTCCTTCCGATGAATTTCACGGGTTGTGTAGTCACATAGCAGTTGAGCCTTTTTATTTTGATACATCAATTTTGCCAGAGGTGGAAAATGCGCAGTTAGAAACATGGTTTAATCTGATCAACGAAAAATTGGATTTAATAATTAGGCTTTTAAGGGCTCAGGCAGATGGGTTTCAATCACTGCCTTATAAGGCCGTAAATATAAGTGGGAGTGGTATCAGTTTTTCAGTTCACGAGGAGGTTCGGGTAGGTGACATTTTGGAAATAAAGATGGTTCTTTCCGATTGTAACTTTCATCCGGTATACCTGTGTGTGTATGGAGAGGTTGTCAGGGTGGAGCATCTGACCTCTGGTTATGTTATTGCTGTCAGGTTCGTTAAAATGGATGATAGGATAAGGGATGAGATAGTGCGTTTTGTCTTTGAGCGAGAAAGGCAAATTCTCAGGGAAAGAAGAAAAGGTTAAACGGGGAAAAGTACAGTGGTTGTGTCCATAGGTTTTGTTGTTGTTATTGTTTCTGTTGTGGGTGGTTTTCTTCTAGAGAAGGGTAATCTTTATGTGCTATTCCAGCCAGCGGAATTTCTGATAATTGGTGGCGCGGCGGTTGGGTCTTTTATCATTGCATCCCCCAAAAAAGTTATAAAGGGGGTGCTGGAGCATACAAAGAGGATCTTCAAAAAGACAAGTTATGATAAAAATGATTACCTGGAGGCATTGCTTTTCCTCAATGGTGTGTTCTACAAGATAAGAAAGCAAGGACTTGTGGCGATTGAGAGTGATGTGGATAACCCTGCAGGTAGTCCTCTGTTTAACCGTTACAGCTCCATAATGGGAAATGAAAGGGTCTTACATTTAGTTTCTGATACCCTCCGAATGGTTATGAGCACCACAATTGCCCCTCATGAGTTGGAGTCACTTATCGACAGTGAGATAGAAAGTCATTATGAGGAGTTGATCTTACCTTCGAAAAGTGTGAACAGTGTTGCTGATAGCTTGCCCGGACTCGGTATAGTAGCAGCGGTGCTCGGAGTTGTGCTTACCATGGGTAAGATGGGAGAACCACCAGAGGTGCTAGGTCACAGTATAGGTGCTGCCCTGGTGGGAACATTTTTAGGTGTTCTCCTCTGTTACGGTTTTGTAGGACCAGTGGGGCGTCATATGGAGCATATAGCCCGTGAGGAGATACGTTTTCTCACCGTTTTTAAGGTAGCACTACTCGCTTTTGTCCAGGGAGCGGCACCGAAAGTAGCACTTGAGTTTGGCAGGCGGGTTATTCCCAAAGAGGTGAAACCCACCTTCACCGAAGTGGAGGAACTCCTGCGTAAGAGTAAGTGACGAATGGCTGAGCGCACCCCAATAATAATAAAAAAAATGAAAAAATCCCATCATGAGGAACACCACGGCAGTTCGTGGAAAGTTGCCTACGCTGATTTTGTTACGGCTATGATGGCCTTCTTTCTCCTCCTGTGGCTTCTTGCCATGATCTCCCCGGAGAAGAGGGCGGCAATGTCAGAATATTTCAGAAATTTTAATTTATTTAGAGATGTAACTACTGCAGGCTCCAAGGGTATGATGAATAAGGAAGGTCTCCTGGGCGATAAGCAGAACAGTTTGGTAAAATCGACTAATGCGATGACTGGAAGGGTGAATTCGAGGGGTGAGAAGGAGATTATTGCTGAACGGTTGAAGAAGGCGATTGATGAGAAGTTGAGGGCATACAGTGACCAAATTTACGTTGATATAGTGGAGGGTGGTGTCCGCATTCAACTCGTGGATGCTGAGGGAAAGGAAATGTTTGCCCTAGGAAGTGCGGAACCAACGCCAAGGGCTAAGCAGATACTGAGTGTTATTGCAGAAAATATCCAAGACCTCCAGAATAAAGTCGCTATAGAGGGTCATACAGACGCGGCACCTTTCAAGAGTTCCCAGATAACTAATTGGGAACTATCCACTGCACGGGCGTCAGCGGCGAGAAGGGAACTAGAATCTAAGGGGCTTGACCCCCAAAGGATAGCCCGTGTTGTGGGTTTTGCAGATCAGGAACTATTCATTAAAGATAACCCCCGAGATCCAAGGAACAGAAGAATTAGTGTTACCATTCTAACTGGTAATCAGGGAATGGTTCCGCGATCCTCTATGAGGAATTTTTAGCTTCATTTGGTGTCATCCCGATTTATGCACACATCCACGACAAAGGATCCAGCTTCTGTTTCGAAAGGTATTATGATACTTGGTCCTCCCAACACATGACGGATGGAGTGGTTCCTACCGGATACAACTGTTGGTATTGCTGCCATTATACTGTAACCTGCTTTTTCCAGTTTCTTTCGTGCTACCCCGGAAATCATGTTGGTAATTTCACCGACTGCGTCTCTAATGTCACCGTTCATGTTATTTATTTCTTCTCCGAGCATGTTACTTACAATGCGTAGTATCGCACTCTCGCTGAAGCTTAAAGCCAAGGATCCCCGGGCATCTCCTGCCAATCCTATGATACCGGAGATGTCACCCTGGGCTAAATTGTCTTTTTTTAGGAAGGGTTTTCCCGGTTTTGGCTCTATAAAGGCCATTGTTTTTAGAACCTCAATCGTCGCTTCCAGGAAAGGATTGATGAATTCTACGTTCATGATGCACCTCTATAAAATTTATGGATTCAGCCGAGTATTTTGGCAATTTTTTCCTGAAGTGTCTCTGCAGTGAAGGGCTTAACGATGTAATTATTCACTCCTGCTTTAACTGCTGCGATCACGTTTTCCTGCAAGGCCTCTGCAGTTACCATAAGAAAGGGAGTTTTGCTGAGTGTAGCATCTGACCTTACTGCCTTTAATAATTCCAATCCTGTCATGTTCGGCATGTTCCAATCCGCAATTATGAAGTCGATCTGCTGGGACTTTAGGATTCTTAATGCTGAAAGTCCGTCTTCTGCTTCTACAATATTTTCGAAGCCAATCTGTCTTAGGATGTTTCTTATAACTTTCCGCATGGTGGCAAAATCATCGACCACAAGAATCTTGATATTTTTGTCCATTTTGTGGACCTCCTTCGATTTGTATTATTGCCTTTAGATAGGCTCCACGCCCTCCGTTGAGAAATAGACAAGATTCTCCTCTGCTTTCTTCTATGTCGGTCTTTTTTACCTCTGGAAGAGAGAAAATCACTCTGGTTCGGGGAGATAAGTCTTTCAGAAACCTACCACACACCATGTTAAGTGTTTCCTTTAAACAATCCTCGATGATCGGTTCCAGTATGTCTTGGGCTTCGATGTTTATAGAATTTTCCAACATCTGTTCCACAAGTGGGCGATTACACAGCAAAGTGATGTGTCCCTGGAAAGCGCCTGAAAAGGAAATGGTCGCTTCGTACGGTAATTCTGTGTCTACTAGAGAATTCACTGTATCTTCTAGAGAGATGAAAAATGCCGTATTAAATACCTCGCGAACAGACTTTGCCAGAATTTTTGAAATAGCACTATTTAAACAGATGCTCTCCATAAATCGTGCTTTCCCGTAGGTAGATCTTTCTGCGTCTAAATCAACCATCGTCTATAACACCTCGAATAGTTCCTGGGCCTTCGTTAATTCCTCTGCAATTTGAAGCATACACTTTTCAAGATCTTCACCAGTGAAGTTCCATGCGCGAATAATACTTTCCTCGTTTTGGTGGGCCAGTCCATCCATGCCTCCATCGATCCCCATGAGAAGACAGATTTGGTCGGCAAGATGAACAAACGCAGGTAGCTTGGAATTTGCTTTTTTTGCTTTTTCAGGTCTGTGGTGGTAAGCGATGGCATCGTGTAGATCGGGATGAAAGTTCCAATAGATAGCGATGCGAGCACCCACTTCTGCATGGTTTATCCCTATTACATCTTCTTCAGCTGTGAGGAATGAACACTTGTTTTTCTTTATGTAATCGAATATCTTCGCCGCTGCATCCTGAATATACTGGCCAATTACCAGTTTTCCTACATCGTGGAGAAGAGCAGCTGTGTAAAGAGACTCATCTTCCTTTCCCTGAATTCTTCTGCTTATGACCTGAGAGGCAATTGCCACGGCTACGGCATGCTTCCAGAGGTCCTTTGCCTTGACACCATACCCTCCCTTCGATTTTGAGTAGATACTGGCTGCAGAAGCAGTCTGGATAGCACGCAGAAGATTCTTCTGCCCCAGGAAAATTATAGCATCCTTTAGGGAAGTGATCTTTTGGTGTGTTCCAAAATAAGCGGAATTGCTAATTTTTAGTATGTTTGCCGCAATGGCCTGATCGTATTTCACAAGTTCAACCACCTCGTGTACAGAGAAATCTTCGTCACTTAACATAATGGCAACCTTGTTTGCCACGGCAGGATACGGAGGGAGTTTTTTGATGGATAGGAGGATTTTTTCCAACATAATTAGATCTCCTTAGTTTTGCCGTTTGATGAACGTATGTAACAACGACCATCGGATATATAAAGTCTCACACTCCTATTGATATTGAGTCCTGTATCCTCGGCCGCAATTAATACGTTGTTTTTCCAGAATATTCTCCTTGCCGCATTTATGTTTTTCTGACCTATCTGGAATAAGTTGTCATCGTTTATTATACTTGCACCCCCTACAATCCTGACTATCATCCTCCTTTTTTCAGCGCCAAGTTCGTAACAGGACTTAAAAAGCATAGGAATTCCCGTGTCGGCGAACATGGCTGGAGAATCCTTTGCTTTTTCTGCATTTATTGTGGAATCCGGTAACATGTAGTGGAGAAGCCCTCCGACGCGCATCAATGGATCATAAACCACAACGGCCACACATGATCCTAGGGCATATGTGACAAGGACATCTTCCGGTTTATTACTTATTTTCATATCACCCATGCCTACAATGATGTCGCCCATTTTCCCGAAGTTTATGCGTACCAAAAGAAAAAGTAGCAAATTTTTCCATGTGATTATGCAAAACGTGGGCCACAAATTGCGTAAGTTGCAACCTCAAAAGCTTAGTGTATAGTTTTACTGAGGTGATTTAGAAACGTTTTATCTTTTCCACGAGGGTGGTTCGTTTGATGTTCAGCAATTTGGCGGCCTTATTTTTGACACCTTTACACTTTTCCAGTGCCTCGAGTATGAGGGCCTTCTCGTATTCCTGGACCGTTTTTTGGAGGTCTATACCCTCTTCAGGGATGGAAAAATCTTTTATTGTGGTTTTTTCAGTTGCCGTGGAATGAAACTTCTCCGGTAGATCTTCCAGTGTGATGCTTCCCGTTTCTTTCATAACCACCAGCATCTCAATGAGGTTTTCCAGTTCTCTGACATTACCTGGCCAGGGGTAAGACATAAGGGCTTCCATTGCCCTGGGTTCTATATGTTTCACGTTTTTCTTCTTCTGCTGGTTGAATTTTTTTAGGAAGTGGTTTGCTAGAATTGCGATATCTGTACCGCGTTCCCTCAATGGTGGGAGATGTATGGGTATAACGTTTATGCGGTAAAATAGGTCTTCACGAAAACGCTTCTGTCTCACAAGTTCGGCAAGATCCTGATTCGTGGCAGCTATTATGCGGACATCAACGGTCATTGTTTTTATACCACCGATGCGTTCAAACTGCTTTTCCTGTAATACTCGGAGGATTTTCACCTGAAGGGCTGGGCTCATATCTCCTATTTCGTCGAGAAATATGGTTCCACCGTCCGCAATCTCGAATCTCCCGGGTCTCGATCTTATGGCACCTGTGAAAGCCCCTTTCTCGTGACCGAATAGTTCGCTTTCCAGAAGATCCTGAGGTATTGCCGCGCAGTTGACGGTTACAAGGGGTTTATTTTTCCTATCACTGTTGTAATGAATAGCTCGGGCAACTAGTTCCTTACCCGTACCACTTTCACCCTGTATGAGAACGGTGGAGTCGGTTAGGGCTACTTTTTGAATCTTTTCAAAAATTTTTTTCATGGGTTCGCTGTAGCCTATTAGTTTTCCAAAGTCGAACTTTTCTCTGAGAGAGTCCCTTAAGAGAACGTTTTCTTCTTTCAACTGGGCATAAGATACAGCTCTGGAGAGGGTTATTTTTACTAAGTCTTCCTTGAGAGGTTTGGTGATAAAGTCAAAAGCACCCATCTTCATAGCATCAACAGCTGTCTGAATACTACCGTAACCCGTAACTACAATTACGATCTGGTCGCTTTTTGTATCTTTTATGACTTTTAGGAGCTCCAACCCATCCATGTGGGGCATTCTTAGGTCTGTGACAACTACATCAAAATTGTCCCTAAAGAAAACGTCAATGGCTTCCTTTCCATCTGCGCAAGCTAACACCCTGTAACCCCACGACTCTAGCATCTCTTTCAAGTTGTTACGGTTCAATTCGTCGTCTTCCACGACTAGTACACTTGCCCTCTTCATTCCATTCCCCCTTATTTTCCCCGTCAACATTATGACATAATTCGTCAAGATTGTATGTGTCAAGGGAAAATTTGTGTTTTTTTTTGGCGTTGAGTCTGCGTGTATCCTTCTGTTTGAGTGATGAAAAGGTATGTGGTCTAAGTATTGCATATGGACGGAGCATCGACTCAAAATTTCGGCAGGGAGGTTGAATTATGTTTTCTAAAATGTCTCTTGGATCGAGGATTATGGTTGGAGTTTTTCTGCTTGTGCTCATTCCGCTGATTGTTGTGGGGGGATTTTCTATTTTTAAAAGTTCAGAGATAGTGGAGAAGTTAACATCAGAGAGATCACTCGTTGCAGCAAAGAGTGTGTCCGAAACGGTTGATCGTTACCTTACTGGAGAGATAAAGCTACTCGAGAGTTACTCCTCTGATCCGAATATCCGTATGGCAGCTGCGGGTGGTTCTGTGGATGCGGCGGATAGCATCCTAACCAATGTCATGCAAAAGGTGGGTAAGGACTACGAGACCATCTTTGTGGCGGATAGCTCAGGGATTATAAGGGCAGATGGAGTTGGAGGAAAGTACAAAGGGATAAATATAGGGGACAGGGAATATTTTAGCAAGGCAAAGGCGGGGAAGCCCAATGTGGGCACACCGGTGAGATCTAAGGGAACGGGCAATCCTGTTTCAGTTGTTGCAGTTCCCATCTATGAAAGCGGTGGTGGTTTCGTTGGTATACTAGCTGCTGCTTTAAAAATTGATAAACTCATCGAACACGTTACGAGTGTTAGATACGGTCAGACGGGTTTCGCCTTCATGGTGGACGAGAACGGAACTTTCATAGCTCATCCTCGGAAAGAGCTGATCCTGGAGGCGAATGTAAATAAAGCCAAAGGGATGGAGACAGTTGCAGAAAAGATCAAAGGTAAAAAAGATGCCATAGTGTCATATTCGTTCGAGGGGATAAGGAAGATTGCTGGTTTATCACCTGTTGATGTCACTGGTTGGACGGTTATAGCCACGCAGAACGAGGATGAGATCTTTGCACCTTCGCGGGCAATCCGCAATGCAGTTGCCATCTCAGCCTTGGTGATACTCGTATTGTCTATTGGAGCTGCCTTTTACTTTTCTCGCACTCTATCCCGTCCTATAACGAACTCTGTTCATAAACTATCCGAGGCAACTTCCCAGATGGCTTTGGCTTCTAGTCAGGTGAACACTTCAAGCCAGTCCCTTGCTGAAGGGGCTTCAGAGCAGGCATCGTCATTGGAAGAGACCTCTGCCTCTCTGGAGGAGATGGCAGCTATGACAAGACAGAATGCCGATAACGCCAGCCAAACCAAGGTGATGATGGATGAGGCTCGTAAAATCGTGCAGCGTGTCAATGCCCACATGGAGGAAATGGGAACGGCAATTGCGGAGATCAAGCGCACCAGTGAGGAAACCTCAAAGATAATCAAGACCATTGATGAAATCGCATTTCAGACGAACCTTTTGGCTCTCAACGCAGCTGTGGAGGCTGCGCGCGCTGGAGAGGCAGGTGCTGGTTTTGCTGTGGTGGCAGATGAGGTGAGGAATCTTGCCCTCAGGGCTGCAGAAGCGGCTAAAAATACGAGTAACCTCATAGAGAATACTGTCAAAGCGGTGAAGAGAGGAAGCGAGCTTACAGCTGCAACGAAGGAGGCCTTTGAAGAAAATATGGCTATCGCTAACAAAATTGGTCAACTGATTGACGAAATTGCAACGGCCTCACAGGAACAGGCGCAGGGTATCGAGCAGGTATCAAAAGCTGTAGTGGAGATGGATAAGGTGACACAGCAGACCGCTGCTCAAGCGGAAGAAACTGCATCCGCTGCGGAGGAGATGAACGCTCAGATCATGCAGGTGAAAAATGTTTCTGAAGAGCTTATGCGCTTAGTTGGGGGACGACAAAATGGGTTAGGTGAGAGTTTGCCGCTTCTCACACAAGATCAATTCTCCGTCAAGAAAAAGGTTTTCTCTCTGCCGGGTGTGAAGAGAAGTAAGGATGAAGGTTTAAAGTCTGTGACAGTTGCGGCACCTTCAACGGGTGAATTTCGTGATTTCCATTGATTTGTGAGGGTTTGAATGTTCAACATTGAGCTTTCCGATAGTGATTTCGAAAAGATCAGTCGTTTTGTTTACGACTACTGTGGGATCTATTTGCATGAGGGAAAACGGGAGTTAATAAAAACTCGGCTGGGTAAAAGGTTGAGGGCGGGAAATTTCAAGTCTTTTGCGGAGTACTACAGATATGTAACTTCCCCACAGGGAGCGGATGAACTGATTGCGATGATCGATGCCATATCGACGAATCTTACCTATTTCTTCAGGGAAGAGAGGCATTTTCAGAAATTAATGACGATAGTTACCTCCCTTTATCTAAATGGTGGACGTAGCTGGGGGATAAAGATATGGAGTGCTGGCTGCTCTACGGGTGAAGAGGCTTACACCATTGCCATCTGTTTGAAGGAGTGTTTGGGGCTAAAACCGGTAAGCATAAAGATTTTAGCTACGGATATATCCACCCAGGCTTTGAAAACAGCGGTAACAGGTATCTACCCTATGGAAAAAGTGCAGAAAGTGCCCCACGAGATACTGCGCCGTTACTTTCAGTACGGTCAGGGCAGCTTCGAGGGGTACGTTCGTGTGAAGGATGAGATAAAGAATCTTGTGGAATTCCGTCGCTTTAACCTCATAGATGAGCCCCCTTCTGACTTTAGGTTCGATATCATCTTCTGTCGGAACGTAATGATTTATTTCGATCGGGAAACACAGGCTACCCTTGTTAGTAGATTGCATCGTTGCTTGAATAAAGGGGGATTCCTTTTTGTTGGACATTCGGAGAGCCTATCGGGTCTAAAGCACCCATTTCGTTATGTGGAACCAGGTGTCTACAAAAAGGATCGTTAAAGGAGGATTATCGACACGGAAGGAGATTGTTAATGTCCTTCAACGTAATGGTGATTGAGGATTCCATAACCATGCGCAGCATTATCAGAAAGGTACTTACGCTTTCCCGCATACCTGTGGATAAATACCTTGAAACCGAGAGTGCCAAGGAAGCACTGACCCTATTGTCTAAGTATTGGGTGGATCTAATTATAACAGATTTGAATCTGCCCGGAATGAGCGGAATTGAAATGATAAGAGTCATTAAGAGCCAGGAAGAAACTCGGGATATACCGGTGATTGTAGTCTCTGCAAGTTGCAGCGAAGAACAGATTTCCGAGGCGATCAACCTCGGTGTTGATGGATTTCTCAACAAACCTTTCCGCCCTGAAGCGTTGTGTTCACTGGTTAGAGAAGTTTTGAACGTGAATGCGGAAAGTTACTTTGCCGATATAGATGAGAGGAGCGATTTTTAATGGGC
Organism: Syntrophales bacterium; assembly: GCA_026417625.1. Lineage (NCBI taxonomy): Bacteria > Pseudomonadati > Thermodesulfobacteriota > Syntrophia > Syntrophales > Syntrophales bacterium. The sequence goes on from JAOACW010000003.1 coordinate 209,219, forward strand.
GTTGGAGTTAGTTCATCCATGAGGAAGATCAAGGTTTTGATTATCGACGACTCCGCCATTGTGAGAAAAATACTATCCGAGGAACTCTCAAAATACTCCGATATCGAGATAGTAGGCACTGCCCCAGACCCTTTTGTTGCCAGGGATAAGATATTGAGATTGAAGCCGGACGTTATAACCCTGGATATTGAGATGCCTCGTATGGATGGTCTGACTTTTCTGAGAAAACTTATGAAACACTATCCTTTGCCCACTATAATTGTCAGTTCTTTGACGCCTCAGGGTAGCAAATTGTCATTGGAAGCTCTAGATCTGGGGGCTGTGGATGTTCTTGCTAAGCCGGGGGGGCCTTACAGTGTGGGTGATATGAGTGTTCAGCTCGTGGAGAAGATACGGGCGGCTTCAAGGGCAAAGTTGAGGATACCTATTGTAAAGAACGATGAAAAGGTCGAGACGAAAGAGGAACCCACTGCTCTCACTCGGACTTCAAACAAGGTTATTGCCATTGGTGCTTCCACGGGGGGAACGGAGGCGCTCAAGGTCATTCTTTCCAAGTTGCCCCACAATGTGCCAGGTATTGTTATTGTCCAGCATATGCCAGCCACGTTTACGGCGGCTTTTGCGGAGCGTCTTAACAGCATCTGCAACATTTCTGTAAAGGAGGCAAAAGACAATGACTCCGTGTTGCCGGGAACAGCTCTAGTAGCCCCTGGTAATTACCATATGTTACTTAGGCGTAGTGGGGCTAGGTATTATGTGGAGATCAAAGACGGTCCCCTTGTTCATCACCAACGTCCAGCTGTGGATGTCCTGTTCAAGTCAACGGCGAAGTACGCTGGACCCAACGCTGTGGGTGTTATCCTTACAGGTATGGGATCCGACGGTGCAGAAGGTTTGAAGGAGATGAAAGAGAAAGGGGCATTCACTATAGCTCAGGATGAGGAAACTTGTGTGGTTTTTGGGATGCCCAAAGAGGCCATTAAACTTGGCTGTGTAGATAAAGTGGTTCCCTTGGATCGTATAGCAGCCGAAATTTTAAAGGTGGTGTAGTTATGGAACTTAAGAATCTCCTGAGCCTTATAAATGGTTTGGTTGCGGACTTTCTCTGCTTGAACGGGAGGGAAATAGATATTCCGTCTTCCGGCAGATTTCTCAATGTGTTGGAAGAGATGTCAAAAATTGCAAGGGAGATGCGATATAGCACCTTAAACAGAGTTTCTGAGTTGTTAATACATCTCCTGGAGAGGCTCATTTTAGAAGAGGTCAAAGAAAAACAGAGAGGTTTTGAGGTATTTGAAAAAGGGGTTTCTCTACTGCAGGAGATAGGACAGGTTCTTGAAAGGGGCGAGGATTTTGCGGATGAGGAAAGGATCAGGACGTATGTAAATTCTGTTAAAGAGCTTACGGGTGGTATTGCTGAAGTTGAGGAGCCCAGTCACTGCGACAGAGCTTTTGATGAGGGTGGTTCTGAGGTGAGAACGGAACCCCTCCATTCCTACATTCACCAGGACACGACCCTTTTGAGTGATTTTATCACGGAAGCTCTGGAATACATAGGGAATATCGAGATAAGTATTTTGGATCTGGAACAGAATCCTCACGATAAAGATTGCATTAACGCTATCTTTCGTCCTTTTCATTCCATAAAAGGTGTAGCAGGATTCCTTGGTCTGGCCAACATTCGTGATCTTGCCCATTCTCTGGAGAATCTACTGGATAAGGCAAGAAATGATGAGCTCACTATTACACCCTCAGTAATAGATGTTGTGCTTGATGGAACAGATTTATTGAAGGGTTTGATTCTCAAATTACGGGATGAAATGAGCGGAAAGGCTTTCTCGGGTGGTGAGGACGTTGGAGACTTCCAGGAGATCATGGAGCGCATCAGGAGTGTGGAAAATGGCATGGTGGAACCTGCCGGTGCGAAAAGGCTGGGAGAGATACTACTGGAGGAAGGTGTAATAGATCAAGAAAAGTTGGATGTCGGACTGAAAAAGCAGAGTGTGAGTCCCGGTAAGAAAATAGGAGAAGTGCTCATTGAAGAAAAATTGGTGACACCCAAACAGGTTTCCCGTGCTTTACGAAAACAGGCCGAGTATTCTGAAGATATGTCCACCATTCGTGTGGATACGAGAAAGCTGGATGACGTTATTGATTTGGTTGGCGAGCTTGTAATCACTAAAACTATGCTTGAACAAGACCTGAGGCATTTGCTCACTACAGATAGAAACATCATACGAGATATGGGACAGCTCAATCGCATTACCTCTGGGTTGCAGAGGATGACAACGGGTCTACGGATGGTACCAATCAGGCAGTCTTTTCAGAGGATGGCGAGGTTGATTCGTGATTTGGCGAGGGAGAGTGGGAAAAGAGTCACGGTAGAACTGGAAGGTGAGGATACAGAGATAGATCGTCACATGGTGGAGGAGATCTATAATCCTCTGGTTCATCTTGTCCGTAATGCTGTTGATCACGGGTTGGAAGATCCGGAAGAGAGGCTTACAAAAGGTAAGCTTCCAGAGGGTCACGTAAAACTTAAAGCGTACCACAGAGGTGGGAATATAGTCATTGAGATAAGTGATGATGGTCGCGGGCTTGATAGAGAGAGGATTCTGAATAAGGCGCTTTCCAAAAATCTAATAAGCGGGACGGAACATCTCACCGATCAAGAAGTCTACCGGTTGATTTTTCTTCCTGGTTTCTCTACGGCGGATCAGGTTACAGAGATCTCCGGTCGAGGTGTGGGAATGGATGTGGTGAAACAGTCAGTGGAGAAATTGCGTGGTAAAATAGATATTGAAACGTCCCCTGATGAAGGAACAACCTTCATCATAAGTTTGCCACTTACTATGGCCATTATTGATGGAATAATCGTGAGGGTAGGGGAGGAGCGTTACATTCTTCCCACTGTTTCTATCCGCCAGGCTTTACGACCACAGAGGGAGAGTTGCAGTGTGGTTGTTGGTCGTGGTGAAATGGTGAATGTGCTTGGAAGACTGATGCCCCTTGTGCGTCTGGGAAGTCTCTTTGGGGTTAAGGGAAAGGCTTTACATCCTTGGGAATCCATTGTTGTGGTTATGGAAAGCGATGGTCATGTGAAGGCGGTAATGGTGGATGAAATCGTCGGCAAAGCAGAGGTGGTGATTAAGGGGCTTGGGGACTCTTTAAAAAATGTGAAGGGTGTCGCAGGGGGGGCCATACTTGGGGATGGTCAGGTTGGTCTCATAATAGATGCAGCTGGGCTTTTTGCTCTGAGTGAGTCGGTTAAAACTAATTAAAATTTCGGGAGGTAGGACTATGGTAGATGAGGCATTGGGAAAAAAAGGAAATACCGTCAAGGATCGGGAAGGGAAATACCTCACTTTCACCCTTGATGGAGAGGAATACGGTATTGGGATACTTAAGGTGAGGGAAATTATTGGTATGATGCCTATTACCTCCGTTCCTCGGACGCCTGATTATGTGAAGGGCGTGATCAATCTTAGGGGTAAGGTTATACCTGTAATTGACCTCCGTTTGAAATTCGGTATGCAACCAATGGATTATACAGAGAGAACATGTATCATTGTTGTGGAAATTTCAGGTGAAGGAAAGAAGATCCCCATGGGGATTGTGGTAGACGCTGTATCTGAGGTTCTGAACATAAAAGGTGTGGATATCGAGGATACTCCCAACTTTGGCACCAGGTTACGTACGGATTACATCATGGGCATGGCGAAGATGAGCGGTGGTGTCAAGATCCTCTTGGATATCGATAAGGTACTTGGAGCGGAGGAAATTGCTGCAATAGAAAGAGCAGCGTGAAGTAAAGGTTGGGAGGAGGGGATGTATATGAGCCTAAAAGGTAAAATAATGCTTGCGAGTTTCATAGGAGCTGTTCTTATTGCGATTGGTGGAACTATTGGTTGTGTCGCCGCTATGGGTTATCTAAACGGTATTCTGGGGACCGAAAGGGTAGTTCTGGTACTTGCCTCAGGAACAATTGTGGCTATTGTCCTCTGTTTAGGTGGAGGTTATGGGATAGTTCACACTTTTAGAAGGGATATTTCTGAAACGGTACGGGGATTATCCGATATGACTGCTCAGGTGGCAGAAGCAGCGGAACAATTTTCAACTTCAAGCACTAGTATTGCGGAAGGTTCGGCAAGAGCGGCTTCAGCGATAGAGGAAACATCATCCTCAGTAGAAGAAATAGCCTCTATGGCTAAGAAGACACTGGAAAATGCCTCTCATCTTACTGCCTCTGGGGATAAAACATATATTGCAATGAAGAATTCCCATAAGTCTCTGCGCGAGACTAATGAATGCATGAAACGTATAGGTGAGTCCAGTGAACGGGCGGCAAAAATAATAAAAACAAGTGATGAAATAGCCTTTCAAATAAATTTGCTGGCCCTCAACGCTGCGGTGGAAGCTGCACGTGCTGGTGAAGCTGGGGCTGGATTTTCCGTTGTAGCCGATGAAGTGCGCAATCTGGCCATGCGATCAGCTGAAGCGGCTCGGAACACAGAACAGATCATCGGGGAGATGACGAGGGAAATTAAAGAGGCCTTGTCACTGATCGAGAAAACTCTGGAAGAGTTTTATACCATGGGTGAGGAGGGGAAGAAAACGAATAGTTTAATTAAGGATATTGATCAGGCTGTGCATGAAATTACTCAGGGCATTGACCAGATAAACAGGGCCATTGCGGAACTGGACAACGTTACTCAGAGTACAGCATCGGGTGCGGAACAGATGGCTAATTCTGCGATGGCGCTTGCTTCGAATGCGACGTATTTGAGGTCGTACGTGGGTACTATTAACAAGCTTGTGGGTGTTAATGGTCAGGCAATGGAACTAACTGTGAAGAGTAAAGAACGAACAGGTGAATTGGTGAATGTGGGTGTTAGAAAAAATCTGCCATTTCCAGTGGAAAGGTCCCGAGTAACACCTACATCAGGAAAAATTAGGTCAGAGGAGATCATACCTTTGGAGGAGGCGAAGTGACGGTTTTTTAATTGAGGAGACTGTATGTCCTTTAAGGTTCCTGTGGATGAGTTGAGAGTAGGTATGTTTGTGGAGATACCCCTCCCTTGGCATCGCCATCCCTTTATTAAAAATGCTTTTCTGATATCTTCGCTGGAAGATTTGAGAAAGATCAAAAAACTAGGTATTCACGAGGTAATAGTTGATCCAGAACGGAGTAGAGTTTTAGAAGCTGAAGAGGGGGCGTTACAAGATGAGGAGATAGTAGAAGAACGTACCCCTGGAGTTCTTCCAGAACTTCCTCAAGTTATACGGGATCCAAGCTTGAAACCTGAGAAAAAGGCGGATCTAATGTATACATATACCCTTCAAATGATGGATAGTCTTTTCAAAACACCCACGGTATCGCGAATCAGAGAGATAAAGAGCGGCATCATTAGAGTTGTCGATATTATACTGAAAGATGGAGAGACAACGCGCTATCTAATTAACATGACTTCTCATGACTGGTACACTTACACCCATTGTACTAATGTAGGAATCCTTGGTGTGGCTTTGGCTAAAGCGGTTTTTGGTTTAGATTCTGAACATGACCTCTATGCTTTGGGGGTTGGTTTTTTTCTCCATGATCTGGGGAAGGTAAGGATAGCAGACTCCATACTCAATAAAAACGGTCCCCTTACGGAGGGTGAGATGAAAGAGATTCGCAAACACCCGTACTACGGGTTTGCGATGCTTACAGAAGCACGACAGTTGACCGAGGAATCCAAAATTATTGTCCTCCAACATCATGAAAGGTACGATGGTAGTGGGTATCCAAGAGGTTTAAAGGGTAACGAAATTCACCTTTATGGCCGCTTATGCGCTCTGGTGGATGTTTTCGATGCGTTGACATCGGATCGCCCTTACAGAAAGGGCATGAGCTCCTTCGAGGCACTGAAGCTTATGCGTGATGAAATGCTTCACCATTTCCAGGCGTCACTTTTTGAAAAGATGGTGAACATGCTTAAAGTTTAACTTACTAAATGTTGCTATGGGTGACAAAGTTCTAATTGTTGATGATGAAATCCATGTTAGGGAAACCCTGAAGGAACTTCTGGAGGGTTCCGGTTGTGAAGTCCTCCTTGCGGCGGGGGCTGAGGAAGCTATGGATCATGTGTCCCGTGAGGATTTGGTTGCTGTTTTTCTGGATTTGAAACTCTTCGGTATGAATGGGTTGGATTTATGCAGAAAGATAAGAAAGCTGAGACCTTTAACGGTAATTTATGCAATGACTGGATGGCTTGGTCTTTTTGATGTAGAGGAATGTCGGGAGGTGGGTTTTGACGATTTTTTCCCAAAACCCTTAACCCAGGAGGTACTTATTCGCGCTGTAAAAGAGGCATGTGAGAAGAAGAAGAGATGGAATAGAGTACATAAAAATTTGTAAATTTTGCATGTTATGGATGTGCGATTGATAAATTCTTTTCTACTTGCAACTCAGGAAGTGTTAAAGAGTATGGCCGCTCTGGAGGTAATGACCGGTAAACCCTGTGTGAAGAGAAGTGAGAATGCGCTTGGTGATGTGTCGGGTGTTATTGGCTTAACGGGTGATGCCATTGGTTCTCTCGCTATCAGTTTCTCCATTACTTCTATATGCGAAATTGCGGGGCGCATTTTGGGGGAATTCTACCAGAACCTAAACGGAGATGTTCTGGACTGTGTGGGAGAACTTACAAACATGATTTGTGGCGTGGCAAGGACGAAGGTGGAAAAAGAAGGATTACGGGTGTACGCTTCTATTCCTTCTGTTGTGTATGGCAGTGCTCACACAGTAAAACACATATTGGATGGGCCAAGCATTGTGATTCCTTTTTCCAGTGAAGTGGGAAGTTTTGTCCTTGACATGTGTGTACGCAGAGTGGTTAATCCTATTTTGAACGTAGCAAAAAATGAACATCTCAATGCGCGTAAGGCTGCCCGGATATCTGTTGGGGACAATAGAAAAGAAGATACGGTTGAAGGGGTAAGTGTAAGAGAAGATCTAAAAGATTCTCCGCTAACAAGGAGAGATAAAATTGAGTTGATGAGAGCAAAGCTTAAAGAAATGTCGTTGACCAGGGAAGCTTTGATCAAGCAGCTTAATGATAATCCGCTTTTAAGCTACGAGAAAAGAAAAACGTACAAAAAAGCCCTCGAGGTTTGCGACCAGAGGATAAGACGACTGAAATTGGATATTGCTGCATTGGAGATGATAGAAAAAATGTCACCAGAGGAACTGGAAAATCCCAAGATTGTGAGCCACTATCAACATTACACCAAGAGGAAATAGCTATGATCTTGAGAGTTGGTTGTTCGATTTTATTATTCTTGATTTTCTCTTTTTCTGCTTTTTCTGGTGATGTCTCTGCCCTTACCTGGGAACAGGTGGTAGCCCTTAAAAAGCATGGTGTAGATGACAGAACCATCCAGATGATGATAATGCAGGAAGAGGCAGCTAGGAAAAGCGCTGAAGTTGGGGTATGTGAAATAAGGGATAGCGAGGGGAGGGTTATTACTGTTTATTCCGCTGGAACCACTTATGACTCTATGGGGGATGAAGAAAGAGAAAGGCTCAATAAAGCGTGGGAAATGCTGAAACACATAATAATCAATGGCAGGGGGCATTGATTATGATGGTTTTGGGTGTTGTTAGTTCCTGGAAAGTGGGGTGGTGCCCATGAAACCTACACTCAATAAATTTAGGTATCTGAAGGAGATCATAGATTTTATACCTGATGCCACACTGGTTATTGACCGCGATGGTGTAGTCGTCGCTTGGAACCCTGCTATAGAAGAGATGACAGGGGTTAAAGCTGAGGATATGTTGGGGAAGGGTAATTACGAGTACGCTTTACCCTTCTATGGAGAGAGACGTCCCATACTTGTGGATTTCGTTTTTCGGTACCATGAAGAGGTGGCGAATAGGTACCGCTTCATCCGTAGAGAGGGTGATATGCTTGTCACGGAAACGGAGGTGCCTAAGGTAAAAGGCAAGAGCTGTATTCTCTGGGGTAAAGCGGCGCCTATTTACGACGAAGATGGTAATGTTGTGGGAGCCATTGAAGTTATAAGGGATGTTACGGACAAATGGGAATTAACCGAAAGATTGCAAAGAAGTGAGGAAAAATACCGCGAGATTTTTGAAAAGGCTATATGTGGTATCTTTCAGTGCACCTCGGAGGGCAATTTTATCACTGTAAATCCAGCCATGGCGGCAATGTGCGGTTACGATTCGCCAGAGGAGATGGTTAGCACGGTTACTGAGGTATCCACCCAGTTTTTTGAAGATTATTCGAGATGGAAGGCTTTTATAGAAGTCTTGAAAGAGCAAAACCAGATAAACAACTTTGTGTGCCAGGTTCTCTCCAAGAAAGGAGAAAAAATCTGGGTTTCTGTTGATGCTCGCGCTGTTATCGATAGAGAAAGCAAAAAAGTGTTCTTTGAAGGGTTTGTGAGTGATATTACCAAGTTAAGGGAAGCACAGGAAAATCTTCTGAAAAATGAAGCACGTTACAGGGAGATTCTAGACAGCATAGGAGAAGTGTACTTTGAAACTGACCTTAGGGGAAACTTTGTTTTCGTCAATAAGACGATTAAAGAAGTTGCAGGATACGATGTTGAAGAGATGATCGGAAGAAATTTTAAAGAGTTCCTTAACAAGGACGATGTGGAGAAGGTTTACGAGGTCTTTGGGAAAGTATATAGAACAGGATCGCCGGGTCTCCTTAATGTGTGCAGGTTTTACGATAAATCTGGTAATGCAAAGTTTTTAGAAGCAAGGGCTTCTATTATGAAGAACGATGATGGAAAGCCAGTGGGTTTTAGGGGATTGGTGCGTGATATCACAGAACATGTAAAGACGGAGGAGGAGAAGAGACAGTTACACGCCCAGTTCCTGGAGGCTCAAAAACTGGAAGCAATAGGATCGCTGGCTGGGGGAATTGCCCATGATTTTAACAACCTTCTCATGGGGATGCTTGGATGTATATCCATTATGAAACTGGATCTGTCGGACGATCATCCTTACATGGAAAAAATTAATATTTTAGAGAGGTTGATCCAGAATGGGTCTGATCTTACGAGGCAGCTCCTAGGTTTCGCCCGGGGTGGTCGGTACGAGATAACAACTGTTAATATAAATGAGGTTATTAAGTTCTGCGCTGATGTCTTTGCACGTACAAGGAAGGATATTTCCGTATCGTTGGATCTGGAAGCGTTTCCTTCTAGTGTGGAGGCTGATAAAGGTCAAATAGAACAGGTGCTATTTAATCTCTTGGTCAATGCTGGTGAGGCCATGCCTTTAGGAGGCGAACTTTACATTCGTAGCTTTAATGCTGTTCTTAATGAGGAAAAGGCAGGAGAATTACTCGTCTCTCCTGGTTTATACATCGGTGTATCTGTACAGGATACAGGGGTGGGTATTGCTGAATCTGATATTAACAGGATTTTTGAACCTTTTTTCACAACCAAGAAGGACAGGAAAAGTTCGGGGTTGGGTCTTGCATCTGTCTACGGTATTCTCAGGAGCCACCAGGGTGGGATAACAGTGTCAAGCAGGTTGGGGGAAGGAAGTACCTTTACCTTTTATCTACCGGAATCTTTTAAGGAAGCGGTTGAAACGGTCACTTCTTGGCCTGACGAGATATCCTTTGGGCAGGGGAACATCCTCCTCGTCGATGATGAAGATATGAATATACAGGTGGTTAGAGAGATGTTAGAATTTCTCGGCTACCGTGTTTTCACAGCGGGTAGTGGACAAGAAGCTCTGGCTGTCTTCGCTGAAAAGGGTTCTTTAATTGATCTGGTGATACTTGACATGATTATGCCTGGAATCAGTGGTAAAGTTACATACGAGAGACTCAGGGCGATGAGACCAGATGTGAAAGTTTTACTATGCAGCGGTTATAGCATGAATGGACAAGCCCAAGAGATGTTGAGAATGGGTTGTCAAGGTTTCATCCAGAAGCCGTTCTCCATTGAAGAGCTTTCACGTAAGCTCAGCCTTATTATTAAAGGCTGTTAAGGATAAGAAGATCTTTCAATATAATTTGCATGTTTTTTTAAAATAGTTGAAAGAAATTTTTAAAAAATCAAGATTTTTGAAAAAAATTTTAATTTTTAGAAATTCTTATAAAGATTAATTTTTTTATCTATTTATTTCAATCAGATTAAAAAATACTATAACATCTCGCAATGACAGAACATTCCATC